>CAYMXK010000590.1:0-2542 GCA_964393915.1 uncultured Prolixibacteraceae bacterium | reverse complement strand
CTTGCCAGTGATGCCTACCAACCCGGGCGGCATGATATATTTGACAACCGGTTGGAAAAGGTTATGCGATTTCTGACTTACAATTATCAAAACCACATATCTCTCGATGAAGTGGCAGAAATTGCAGGTATGCAACCCACTTCATTCTGTCGCTATTTTAAGGACAAAACCGGGAAACAGTTGTCAGTATACCTCAACGAATTACGGATCGGCTTTTCGTGTAAGCTCCTTATTAAAGGGACGATGCAGGTTTCGCATATTTGCTATGAAACCGGGTTCAACAATCTGTCGAATTTCAACCGCACATTTAAAAACATCACCGGGCTAACGCCCACGCAGTACAAGGATCAGTTTTTGAAAGGGGAACTGGCGGTTTAGGGACGAACGAAGAACCCATTTCTATTCGTATTATCAACTGATTATCAACATTTTCAGACACCTGATTCTACAACAAATCAGCCTCCAGAAGTAGTTCTTCCATATCTACCTGCACATTCATAGCCTCTTCGCGGGCGCGCCGGGCAAAGTCTTCGCCACCGGAAGCGTAAATGATGGCACGTGATGAATTTACAAGCAGCCCACACTGTTCGTTCATTCCATAACGGGCCACCTCGCCGAGGCTGCCGCCTTGCGCACCAACACCAGGTACCAGCAGGAAATGATCAGGAACAATCTGCCGGATCTCCTCCAGCTTTTCGGCTTTGGTGGCACCTATCACATACATCATGTTGTCGGGAGATCCCCACTGCTGCGAGGTCTTCAATACCTTCTCGAAGAGGAAATCACCTGAAGGGCCATCCTGGACAAACTGAAAATCGTCAGCTCCCTTATTGGAAGTCAGCGCCAAAAGAATCACCCACTTTTCAAGATAAGCCATAAAAGGCTGAACGGAATCTACGCCCATATAGGGTGCCACCGTAACTGCGTCGAAATCCATCCGGTCGAAAAAGGCCCGTGCATAAAGGGAGGAAGTATTCCCTATGTCTCCCCTCTTGGCGTCGGCGATTATAAACTGTTCGGGATATTTTTCGCGGATATAGGTGACCGTTTTCTCAAGGCTCACCCATCCCGCCGCCCCTAAACTTTCATAAAATGCCAGGTTGGGTTTGTATGCTACACAAAGATCCTGGGTAGCATCAATAATCTCCTTATTGAAGGCAAAAACCGGATCGCTGGTCTCTTTCAGGAATGCAGGAATCTTCAGGATATCGGTATCGAGCCCAATGCAAAGAAAGCTTCGCTTGTCCTGTATTTGTTCGAAAAGTTGTTCGCGGTTCATATCGCTAATTTTTGGGTTGTAAATATAGGTTTTCTGTCATAAAAATTAAACGATTGGCACCATAAATGAATTGACAATTAAAAAGGTTCAGCTTACAAATTTTGTTGATTGATTGCACAATCAGATGAACAAAGGGGTGGAAAGCCTTTGCCTCCACCCCTGTTCCATTCTCTTTTCAAGGAGATAGACTGATTTACTATGATAAACTCAAAACTTTCCTTCCGGATATTACTTGTAATTTTCAGGGTTTTCGTCCTGCCACTCATTAATCCCGTCGCGAAGGCGGTTGCGGAAGGTGAGCGTATCGGTGGCATGACACCAGTTGCCGGCAGCGTTCTGAAATTTGTACTTCAGGAAGATTCTGCGGTTTTGCAGCAGTTTGGCCTGGTTAAAGGTGCTGGCACCATCGGGTTGCACCTGGTAGGTGGCACCCGGCAAGCTGTTTATGGTTACGTTGCTACCGCTTAATGTCAGTTTCATCTCAGGTTTTGATGAGCTTGAAAAGTCGCTTACCCCATTGGTGGTCAGAGAGAAAGGCTCTACCGTAGTCAGTTTCCAGGCCTTGCTGTCGGGCGACGGAATGGTAGTGAAGTATTTCTTCTCCGATACTATAGTCCCGGCAGCATCCTTTTCGACAGTGACCCCACCATGCCAGTAATTTCCAAACAGCATGTTTTCATACTTCAACCCGATCACGGTATAATCTTTAGTAGCCAGCACCGAGTCGGCATCGGCTTTTATAATGCGCAGGGGAATAGCGTAGGTAGCCACCAGCGTGGCCGCATCGGCTAAGAAACGTGCCGAATCGGCTTTCAGGGTAATGGTGCCCGAATGTTGCCCTGCCTTAATGATCATTTTACTGTTATCGCTAAGTGTATAATAGTTTGATGGCAACAGTTTTAATGCTGTTACTGATGCAACAGCATCTTTAATATAAGGATAACCGCCATTCATTGCAGCTAACGTCCCGGCATTGATCAGGCTGTTGTCAATCTGAAAATCCACTATCCTGTCGCGGTCGTTATCACGCACACCGCCCAGGGCAGCGCCTATCTGAATCTTCATCCCCTCGCCTACCACCAGCGTACGTACATTGGTCTGGTATGGAAAATAGATCCCATCGTAATCATAATCAAGGATGTAATCTTCGTAACACGAACCCAGCATTACGGAAACAATCAATAATATCAATATCTTCTTCATAGTCATTACTTTTAAAAATATTCACTACTTCCAGGCGTCCCAGCCTTCGTTTTGTTCCAG
>CAYMXK010000589.1:0-2546 GCA_964393915.1 uncultured Prolixibacteraceae bacterium | reverse complement strand
CTGATGAACCCAATCTTGAGGCGGCCATGTCAAGAGGTTCTGTGTTGCGCTGGACGCCCGATTTATGGGACGCTTTTCAGCAACGCTGGGGCTACGATTTGAAAGTGAACCTGCCATCTCTGGTTGAGGAAACCGGAAACTGGAAAAAAGTGCGTCACGATTATTACGAACTATTGGTTGAACTGTTTGTTGACCGCTGGGCCAAACCCTGGTACAATTACTGCGAGGAAAAAAATCTCGACTGGACCGGCCATTACTGGGAACACGGCTGGCCTGAACCTACAGACGGAATGGATGAGGCGGCTTTTTACATCTGGCACCAGATGCCGGGAATCGATATGCTCGGAAACCGGCTCGACTCAGCCGGATTAGGTGGACAATTCGGAAACGACCGGGCAGTACGCGAATTGCTGAGCGCTGCCAATCAGGCTGGAAGAACTCGCACTTTAAGCGAAACATACGGTGGCGGCGGCTGGGAAATGAGTTTTGAAGCACAAAAGCGACTGGCGGATTGGCAAGGTGTTCTCGGTGTTAATTTTGTAAATCAGCACCTCTCTTATTACTCTTTAAATGGAGTGAGAAAGTTCGATTATCCACCTTCGTTTTCATACCATGAACCATGGTGGGAACATTACAAACTGATGGGCGATTATATAGGCCGCATTTCGATGGCTATGTCGTCGGGCCAGCAAATAAATACAACTCTGGTGCTTCAACCCAATACAACTGCGTGGATGTATTTCTCCCGGAAAGATAAAAATCCGGCCATCAATACTATTAGAAAAGGATTTAAAAACTTTGTCTACCAAATGGAGCAACATCACCTTGAATACGATCTTGGTTCAGAAAATGTATTGAAAGAAATTGGAAGTGTGGAAGGCAAAATGCTTCGGGTCGGAAAACGCGATTACTCGCTTGTAGTGATTCCGGCAGAAATGGAAAATATCGACAAATCAACCTTTGATTTATTGCAGCTATACCTCGAAAACGGTGGAAAAGTGTTGTCCTTCAATCCCACCATTGCTTTGCTTGATGGTACAGAATCAAACAAAGTTGCTGAACTCGCTGCAAAATATCCTAAAAACTGGATTGTCGCTGAAAACCTGAAAAATACATCTACGCTGAAAATGCTGAGTCGTGATGAATTTACCATGAACGACCAAACCCAAAATGGGATGCTTTACCATCAACGCCGGATTTTAGATGACGGTCAACTTCTTTTTGTAGTGAATTCGCATTTAACCAAAAAAGCTGTTGCCGAAATAACTGTTGAAGGAAAATATGTGACCAGACTGGATTTAGTTTCAGGGAAAATAAACAGCTACCCGTCTGAAAATCAAGATGGGAAAGTTACATTTAATATTGAACTCGATCCTGTTGGAAGTGCATTGTTTACTGTTACCAATAAAAAACCTGAAGAGCCTGAATATGCTCCCGTTTCAGGTACGGAAACCTTGGTTGAAAGTACTGATAAAGTTTCAGTTAAACGTGAATCTGACAATATTATGATGGTTAATTACCTTGACCTGAAAACTGCGAAATCGGAAAAGAAGGATGTTTACTTCATGAATGCGCTGATTGGCCTTTTCAATGAAAACGGCGTGGAAATGGGCAATCCGTGGCAGCATAAAATCCAGTACAAAAAAACCTGGCTCGAAATGGACACTTTATTCACAGACAATTCGTGGTTTGAGGCGAGCTATCATTTCAATATCAATGCTAATCTGGATGCAACGGCCATGAAATCAATCCGTGCCGTAGTTGAACGTCCCGAATTGTGGAAAGTTTTCATCAACGGAAATGAAGTAGCCAAAACCGAAGGCAGTTTCTGGATTGAAAAAAGTTTTCCCCAATTTGCGGTTGGTGAATCTCTGAGACCCGGTAAAAACACACTGACCATCAAAGCGCCTCGGATGCACATTTTAGCAGAAGTAATGCCGGTGTATTTATTGGGCGATTTTCTGGTTCAGCCCACAAACCAGGGATTTGAAATCTCAGGCGGAGCAATTGAATCGCTGGGATCGTGGCGCAATGCCGGACTTCCATTTTATTCGAAAAAAGTGGCTTACACGCAGACTTTCAATGTTACCGGTTTGGAAAGTGCAGCTTACAAAGTGAAACTGCCAAAATGGAATGGAACGGTGGCCGAAGTGTTGGTAAACAAACAATCGGCTGGTTTGATTGCCTGGCAGCCCAATGAACTGGATGTAACCGGTTTGCTGAAAGAAGGCAACAACGAAATTACCGTAAAAGTTACTGGCAGCCTGAAAAACACCTTTGGATTTTTCTACCAAAACAACAATAACTGGATTTTTGGCCCACACTCGTGGAATTACGCTCCCGAAAAAGCTCCTGCAGGTTCAGAATATTTCCTCATGGATTATGGACTGATGGAACCGTTTGAGCTGGTGGCGGTGAAGTAATTCACAATTGAAATTTTGCATACAAACTAATCAGCCACACTATCTGTGTGATTTAAAAAAATAAAAAAAAAAAACAAAAAAAAAAAAACAACACTTGAAAACATCCGGAAGCAGCAGGGGGCA
>CAYMXK010000588.1:0-2547 GCA_964393915.1 uncultured Prolixibacteraceae bacterium | reverse complement strand
AACTCATTCAAAGGAATCTTTAAAAAGCTGTCCGGTTTATTTTCAAAATATCACCGGCAAACCTGAAAGTGGCACTTTGAACCTCCTCTACGGAATTTGAAAATAACCCTGATGCAATAACATGGTTACCGGCTTCGGGAAAGGCCTGTTTGCTTTTCAGCTCAGAAGGGGTTCCCAATTGTTCGAACATTTTAAGCGCTGCGTCAACGCGAACAACCTGGTCCTGGTTTTCATCGTCCTTGTAGTAATAACCGAGAAATACAGGACAGGTTACCCTTTCAAAAACCTCCTTTTTCATTGTCTTTTCAATCAGCAGCTGCAAGCTGACCAGCGCTTCGAGCCTGTATCTGCAATTCCAGTATTTACAATCCGTCGAGGCATAATCTTCATTGGTAATCCGGTATTTACCGCTATAGGCTGCCCGGGCAACGTACAACCCCCAGGGCTTGGAGAGCAGAAAGGCAGCCGGATTATTCATCCTCACATTGGGTGAATAAAGAATCAGGCCATCAACATATTCGGGAAATTCTGCAGCCAGTTTAAGGGCGAGGGTACCTCCGGTGGAGGATGCCATGATCACGACCCGTTTCCCGATCATCCGGGCTACCATCAGAGCTTCTTTGGCCGATTCCCAAAGTGCATCGGGTGTCATATCAAGGAGTGTTTCGGTGGTATCGACGCCGTGCGCTGCCAGCCTTGCAAAATAGGCATTACAGCCATAATGGCGGGCAAATTCCACATTTACGGGAGAACCCTCAAACCAGGAGGCCGAAAATCCGTGCAGGTAAAGCAAGGCCCATTCAGTGCGTTCCTTTAAACTATCGCCGGCCCATATAAAACGGGCTTCATTATCAGGCTTGATATTCCCCGACCGCTCCTTTTGCAAAATATTCATTTCCAGCGCATCCAAATCTCCGGACAGCGTCGGAAGGTCGGTATTCAACTGTGGCCTTGGAGCCTCCGGGCCAACGAGGTAAACTATAAAAATTACAATAAGAATCACCAACAGCGTTCGAAAAAACATTTCCATGACATTATATTTTAACGTACGAAAATTAAGCATTTTTAAGAGACGGCGCACAACGATTTTCCGGCAGTTTTTCGGTAAAGAGAATGAATTCTTTACATTTGTGGTCCGGACACCTAAAGAAAACATAGGATGATGAAAGGCTTATTCGTAATAACTCTGTTATTTTTTCTCGCCCGTGCTGCATTTGCACAGGGCTTGTCGGAAATAGCCATGCCCGGAACCGATACATTGAAGAGCGTTCAAACGGTCAGGGCCGAATCCGGACTAACCACTCCCCTCTTTAATCCGGAATTCCCGCTCGCCTTATCCTCCGAAATGTTTGCGTTAAATGCTCCCGTCTTCGACTTCAAGCCCTACCTGCAAAGCAACTGGAAAGTGGAGTATCAGAATTCCATCGGATATCATCCCGACGGCAGATTCAGCCATAGCAATCCCTTTATGGTCTCCCCACTTTTTCACAATGGGACCATATTCAACCAGGCTTCCTACAGCATCAGCGATAAACTGACATTGGGCGGAAACAGCTTCGGTGTAAACTCAATATTTACAGCCCCGCTTCCCCATCCTTCCTCCAATCAGTGGGAAACGCGGGGTGCCTCTATGTTTATGCAATACAAAGTGAATAAGAATTTCAAAATAGAAACCCGGATTTCTGTTACCGGCAGTCAATATCATCCTTAACCAGACCCAACCATGCTAACCGTATACAAAGCCTCCGCCGGCTCTGGCAAAACTTTCCGGCTTGTTATCGAATACCTCAGGTTGCTGATGGCCAACGGGAACAATTACCGTCATATCCTTGCTGTTACTTTTACCAACAAGGCTACTGCTGAAATGAAGGAACGCGTGGTGGAGCAGCTCAGCCATCTGGCCAAGGGCCGGGATACTGCCTACAGACAGATTCTTATTGCAGAAACCGGCTTATCCGGTGATGAACTCACTGTAAAAGCCGGCAAAGTACTCGAAGCGATTTTATTCGACTACAACCGCTTTTCCGTTAGTACCATCGACAAATTTACCCAGCGGGTAATCAAGGCTTTTAACCGGGAGGTAGGCATCACCCCCAATTTCCAGATTGAGCTTGATAGTGAGCTGATCATCAATGAAGCTGTCGACAGGCTGATTGCAGACATTGGAACCAACAAAGCGCTACGAAAATGGCTCGAAGATTTTATTGATGAAAAGATAAGGAACAACAAAAATTTTGGCATTGAGAAAGATTTGAAATCACTGGGAAAAGAGCTGTTCAAGGAAAGATTGCAGGAAAATCTTCCGGCATTGCAAACTTTCTTCAACAACCCGGATAGCATTAAAAGTTATCTTGACATGCTGAACAGGAACATTGCTGTTTTCGAATCTTCATTAGTCAGGCAGGCAAAGGAGATAGTTGAAAAATATTCTTCAAGCGGATATACCTCAGATGATTTCTCAAACAAATCGAGAGGAATTGGCAGCTATCTGGAAAAAATTGCACACGGTACTTTTCCGGTCGAAATTTCCAAAACAGCCCTTGCTGC
>CAYMXK010000587.1:0-2550 GCA_964393915.1 uncultured Prolixibacteraceae bacterium | reverse complement strand
AATTTTCACCAATTTTATCTATTAGTTTGTGATAATTTGTGATAAAATTTGCGAGAATTTGTGGAAAATCTTTTCGTGGAAATTTGTGGATGATTTTTTTTTGACAGGTTGTTTATCAAAATAAATATTATTTTGGTGTGTCGTTCATTTAAACAAACCCAAAACCGACACTATGCCATTGTTTTCTCGTTCCCGCATTCCACCGCCTCATTCCTGCGAAGGCAGGAATCCGCAAACACACTCTGCCATTCTGGATTCCCACTTTCGTGGGAATGAGCACCCGGGGGAGGCAGGCAATGCACACAGCAGCCCTCATTCCTGCGAAGGCAGGAAACCACTCAATAACAAACACTTGCTCCGGATTTTGTCTGTAAGGTACCCCGCAAAGCAGGTGCTTTCTACAGCCTGGCTGCTGGTTTTACTGGCGATTTTCGACAAGCCGGTACTCGATTTCCTGTTCGTGGGAGACCTGTCGTTTCTCCTTACATTTGCCCAACACAACTACTCAGGCAAGGAAAATCTTATCCTGATCTTTTGGGCGTTATCGCTGGCGGTGTTCCCGCTGCTGTTTTTTGTTCAGAAAGAGGGGAGACTGCAATGCCGGCACAATGTGCTGTTCAGGGACGTGGCCATCGTTTCAGTCACGGTGTACTACCTGTTTATCAGGCACGATACTTTTTCCATTGGCCTGAACCACTATGCTTTGCCCGGTTTTGGCCAGTCGGGCACCATCAGGTACCCCGACATCCTCTTTTTATTGCCTGCACTGAGCCTGTTCAACTTTGTATGCTGTATCCGTGAAGGGCAAAAATCAAAGAAAATAGAACACCGTTCGCTTTGGGAGTACGATAAACCCATTGAACCCATCCTGAATAACCCCGATTACCCCTATAAAAGCCTGGTTTCGCTGTTGTCGGACCAGATCAGCAAAGTAGCAGATCCTTTCAGTTCATTCTCGATCGGGATAGTTGGTCCGTGGGGGTCGGGAAAAACTTCGTTTCTGAACACCCTGAGGGCTGTTTTGCAAAAGAAAAAATCGAACCTGCTGATAGATTTCAATCCATGGCTCTACCCCGACGAAAAAAACCTGACAAGAGCATTCCTGAAAGAGCTGAGCCTGAAGATTAGTCCGTTTACCGTAATGGGCTCGAACGCCTTCAACGAACTGATCAGCAAGCTGTCGAAAGATAAGTCGAACCTGTGGAGCCTGATGGTAAACGGGGCATCGCGCAACCATTCGCTGGAAGAGATATACATGTCGATAAGGGAATCGATACACCGGTCGAAAAAGCGCGTGGTGGTGATCATTGATGACATTGACCGGCTCCGGTTCAATGAAATTTACGAGCTGCTCAGCATCATCAGGAATATAGGCAACCTGCCCAATACGGTTTTTATAGTTGCCTACGATAAGGACTACCTGCTTGAAGTACTGGCAGATAATATCAGGAACCCGCAGAAGTACCTGGAGAAGTTTTTCCATGCCGAGTATCCGTTGGGCAAGATATCGGCAGATTCGATAGTACATGAGCTGGCCGCCCAGCTTATCGCGGCATTCCCCGCGTTATTTTCGCCGCATCATTCGCTGATCGCCAGCAACAAGATACCGGCAATGTTGAACCCCTACACCACAATTGGGAGTCTGACCGGTATAAAGCTGATAAAAAACAGGCGCGATATTAAAGTGTTGATCAACAACATCCGGATATTATGGCCATTATTCAGGGGAGAGAGAGTTGAGCTTAACCAATATTTCACTGATTTCCTGAAACTTGAAATACTCCGGTTGACCTATGGCAGCGTGTATACAAAAATCAAATACCTGGATGGATCGTTGTTTGAGAAAAGGGAGGGGATAATTGTCTACACCGGATCTGAAAACCGGGAGATTGAAAAGCTGGTTGCAAGCAACAATGACCAGTCGGAGGTTAACGGCATCCTGAAAAGTCTGTTTCCCGGCAACCGGCCGGCCCCGGAAATCTATTCGGTGAGCAATGCCGATTTTTTTGATTACTATTTCATGAGCGAGGTTATCCACAAATTTCCACGAAAAGATTATCCACAAAACGATCCCTCGGAGCTTCGCCCTCGGGATGACAAAAATGATTATCCACGAATTTTCACTTATTAAGGCACAAATTTTCACGAATTTATATTTAAACAAAAAAAGTAGCCACAGATTCACCCCCGATTGAATCGGGGCAGCCACCGGGCTTCGGGCAACTCCGTAGGAGTTTCCCTGCAATGAGTTGCGGGGGTAGACACTTTTGTGGGAATGAGTTGCTGGGGTATAACAGCGCTCTGCCTCATTCCTGCGAAAGCAGGAAACCAGCCTTTTCACGCTAAGTCTTGGTTTTGTGTTGGGATAGCTGTTTTCTACTCCCTCTCTCTGTTCGGGACAGGCTCCATTTCGGCGCTATGCGCCTTTGGTTATCATGTTATGGCTGCTTTTGTTTACTCCCTCTCTCTGTTCGGGACAGGCTCCATGTCGGCGCTATGCGCCTTTTTTTCTTTCGTGTAAATTCGTGTCATTAGTGTTGGAAAACTTAA
>CAYMXK010000586.1:0-2557 GCA_964393915.1 uncultured Prolixibacteraceae bacterium | reverse complement strand
CCCTCGAAACCGGCAACCAGACGCTTGGCCTGTCGGTAAATGACAAGATTTCCAATGCCTCAGATGTGGCTGATGTGCTGATCAAAGGCCTGGATGGCAGCCTGTTCAAACTTTCTGATATTGCCGGAGTGAACGAAACCTATGCCGAACCACTCCGGAATACGATGCACCTCAACAACAAAAAGGCCATTGGTATCTCCCTTTCCATGGAGTCGGGCGAAAACATTGTGGAGGTTGGAAGGCGCGTCGAAAAGCGTTTGGCCGAACTTCAGAAAAACATTCCGGCAGGGTATGAATTTGACAAGGTGTTTTTTCAGCCCGACCTGGTTAAAGGCGCCATTAACGGATTTATGATCAACCTGGTGGCATCGGTGATTATCGTTATAATCGTGCTGATGATTTTCATGGGTTTTCGTAGCGGGATTATCATCGGTACCGGACTGGTGCTTACCATTCTGGCTACCTTTCCCATTTTGCTGGCTGCCGACGGAACCCTTCAGCGCATTTCCCTGGGCGCCTTTATTGTGGCCATGGGGATGCTGGTCGATAATGCCATTGTGGTACTCGATGGCATCCTGGTTGATTTTCAGAAGGGTGTGGACCGGAAACTTGCGCTTGTCAATCCGGCCAAGCGGACAGCCTGGCCATTGTTCGGCGCTACCTTTATTGCCGTGACCGCATTCCTGCCGGTCTATCTGTCGAAAGACGCTGCCGGCACCTATGCCCGCGACCTTTTTGTAGTGCTCTGTATCTCCCTGTTTATAAGCTGGGCGCTGGCCATGACACAAGTGCCGCTGTTTGCTTCGAAATTGCTTACCGGAAATAATAAGAAAGACACCGGTGAACTATTCAGCAACCGGTGGTACCTTAAACTCAGGAATATTTTGGAAAAGCTGCTGCATTACAAAACGGTAACACTTATTGTGTCCTTTCTGTTGCTGACATTGGCGGCTTTCAATTTTCAGAACATCAAAAAATCATTTTTCCCCGATTTTAATTACAGCCAGGTGTATATCGAATACAGGCTTCCGGCCGGAACCAGTCCGCAGAAGGTGAACGAAGACCTGCATCAGATTACGGCACACCTCCTTTCGATGGAAGAGGTGAAGCAGGTGGTGTCAAGTCACGGACAAACCCCGGCCCGCTATAGCCTGGTGCGGCTCATGGGCGAGGCAGCCGACAACTATGGCGAGCTGATTGTGGATTTTGAGGACTACGAAACCATGACCCGCATGAAGTCTGTGGTAAACGATTACCTTCATGATAATTATCCCGATGCCATTTCCAGGATCCGCAAATACAACCTCTCCATCAAGGCATCGCATACGGTGGAAGTGGAATTTGCAGGACCCGATCCGGCAGTTCTCAAAGCTTTGAGCCGGCAGGCCGGGGAAATCTTCAGGAATAACCCGTATGCCGATCCCCACACCGTTGAAACCGACTGGGAACCCATGGGGCAGGCGCTCGAAACAAAATTTATGCAACAGGCAGCAGTGAGGGCGGGCGCAACCCGTTCTGATGTGGCCAACGCCCTGCTGGCTGCTACCGACGGGCTGCCCATTGGTGAATACTTTGAAGGCCAGACACGGTTGGGCATAGTTATGAAAGTGAGGGACAACGAGGGCAACCGGCTGCAAAATCCCGAAGATATTCCGGTTTGGAGTATGATGCCCGATTTGTCGGGAGTAAACGAAAAAACGGTTCAGGAGCTGTTGTACGGAATCAAAAGCATCGATGAGCTGACTAAGGAACTGGTAAGTCCTGTTCCATTGAGCGCCATCACCGCGGGGATTGACCTTAGCTGGCAGGAGCAGGTGGTGAGGCGGGTAAACGGACAGCGCGCCATGCAAGTGCAGTGCGAGCCTCTCGACGGTTACGCTCCGGCACTGGTTCGCAAGACCATGCTGAAAGAGATTGCCTCTATCCCCCTGCCCGATGGGTACAGTGTAAGATGGGTAGGCGAGCATGAGCTTCAGGGCGAGGCTTTGCGCAATATTTTCCGCTACCTGCCCATATCGATCATGTTGATTATCCTCACCCTCATACTGCTTTTCAACGATTTCAGGAAACCTTTGATCGTGCTGAGCTGTATTCCCATGGCTTTTATCGGCATTGTCCCGGGGATGATCCTGACCGGCCAGCCCTTCACCTTTATGGCCATTATCGGCTCCTTCGGACTGATGGGGATGATCGTAAAAAATGCCATTGTACTGATTGATGAGACGGAGACTCTCATCGCCGCCGGGGCTGAACAATACCACGCCCTGATCAATGCCACCATTTCGCGGACACGCCCGGTGTTGCTGGCTTCGGTTACCACTATCCTTGGAATGATCCCGCTGGTTACCGACCCCATGTATGCAAGCATGGCAGTGGCCATCATCAGCGGTCTGCTGGTGGGCACGCTCATCACGCTGTTGTTTGTCCCCATTCTTTATGCGGTATTTTATCGGGTTAAACCCGTTGATAATAAGAAAAATAGTTCAGAATTGCCATTATGAAGACAATCCGGTATATAACGCTTTTGATATTGATGATAACCTGGTTCAGCGGAGCA
>CAYMXK010000585.1:0-2560 GCA_964393915.1 uncultured Prolixibacteraceae bacterium | reverse complement strand
AGCCGACTGAAAGCTGTTTCCCTCCACGCTTCAAGGCTGCCGTATTTGCGCAGGATGTTCCAGGCGTAAAAACTCGCATCCTCCTCCGAAGTCCAGCAAGCCGCATCATTGCCGGTTTTTGGAGGTATCTTTTCAAAAAGGAACTCCCTTCCTGCAATTTGCGTGACGCCTACCTTCGGGGCATGCGGCCTGATTCCGGTAACCCCGAACGACCACATCAGCCTGCCTTCGGGCGTTATAAACCAGTAACTGCCTTCGTGCCGGGTCACCCTGAAAAAGCCGGTTGATTCAAGCTGCGGCCCTTCTGTCCAGCCTCCGTATATATCCCAGTCGTGACGCAGTTTCCCATTCAGTTGGGCCGACTCCGTTTCACGGCCTGATTTTAATTGTGCTTCCGAAGTGATTTTTCCGGGCCAGGTCCTGTTTTTGCGTTGTCCGAACTGATCAACTACCTGCCTGTTGTTGTGCAGAACAGCGCCGGTCAGTTTTGCCGAATGCAGGATGAGGCCTGCTGGTGCCATCAGCGCTGTTAACTCTATGTATTGCGGCTGGTAAGGTGGCTGAATCCCTGCAGTTAAGGGCAGGTCGGTAAGGTCAACCCGGTGTGTTGTTTTTTCCCCCGGAGGAAGGGCCAATGTATCGTTTAAAATCCCTCTTGATCCTTTGATCGAAATCAGTATCTTAAAATTCTCTGAACCCGGATTTTCCACCTTCATCCGCAATTCCTGATAGCCTGTCCAGTCTGGTGGCAATCCGGCTGCTTCAGGGGTGAATTCAATGCTTCCCCCGGCTTCCCTGAAAAAAATGTTCAGCCCGCCTTTAACAGATTGAATTTCAGTTTTATTGAGGCTTACCTTTGGGGTATGCAGATCCAGGTGAGGAGATTCCCGCTGAGGGTATGCAATTTCTCCATTGTCGATGCCGCCTAGCAAAGCAAACCGGGCTTTGGAGGGCGTTCTGTAGAAGTGTCCGCAACCTGCCATGGCGAGGATACATATCACCAGCGATCCGGCAGCTGCATGGCGAATTGCCCTGCAATACCACATAGAGCTGAAAATATTTCTCATTGTGCAATTCATTATTCAACAATATCGTTGAAAGTTGTCATTGGCGAAGTGATTTCAGGGTTGATTCATCTTCCGGCCGTAACAAGCCGCTGGCCATGGGGCCGCAGTTGAGCAGCAGGTTGGCTTCCATTTGGCGCGATACATTGAGGTAGGTCAAAAGCGTCTCTTTCGTTGCCACAGAGTGGTCCCACTCATGCCAGAACCAGTTGCCCGATTTAAACTGCTCATTCCCTTTCACCGACATGGTGGTTTCGATCTGTAACGGGAGGTAAACCTGCCCATTGAGCCAGTCCCATATCTTTATGTCGTCTTTATTGGGATTGGTGTATTTTTCGCCGCTGCGGATGTCGACAGGATGCAGTGGTACCCCCGGATAGGAAGTTGTGGCATTGTTCATAACCAGGCAATTGGGCTGAATGGTTTTTATCCATTGATAGAGGTGGTCCATCTGCCAGCGGTAGGCGCCCTCCATGCGCCAGGCCTTAATGAAGGCGAGGTCACGTTCGTGGTTCTTCTCCTGAAAACCGGCCTCCCCGTCAATCTCCTGTTTTTTTGTCCAGCCATGGTTTTGCTTTTTCCAAAATCCATCGAACCACAGTTCGACTACCTCTCCATAATTGGTGAGCAGCTCCATTAGTTGCAATTTCATCCAATCCACAAAGGCGTTTTCGTCGGTGTCATGCAGTTTCTGGTTCCGGTCCCACAACGAATAATAGAGTCCCAGTTTCAGTCCGTATTTGGCTGCCGAATTGGCCACTTCTGCCACCAGGTCACCCTTCCATGGCGATGCTGCCACTGTGTATCCGGTATATTTTGAAGGCCACAGGCAAAATCCATCGTGGTGTTTGGTAATCAGTACAATGTATTTCATGCCAGCATCACGGGCAGTGCGGCACCATTGGTCTGTATCCAGCCTTTCGGGATGAAATGCCTTCGGATCCAGCGTTCCGTCGCTCCACTCCTTGTCGTAATAGGTGTTGATGCCGAAATGGATGAACATACCGAACTGCAGATCCATCCATACTTTTTGCTGAGGTGTCGGGCCTATCCCTGTTTTTGGCTGTATGGCGGGGGCATGGGGCAATCCCTGCGATGGGAGAGTGGCAGTTGCTGCCAGTCCGGCCATGCCGATATTCCTGATAAACTTCCTTCTGTTGATTTCCATGGAGAATTGATTTATACCTTGCTATAATGGAAGCATGAAAGTAGTATAACCAATTATATTACTGAAATCCAAATCTTCATGGATTGATCAAAGGAATATCAGGTGTACGAAAATGGTTCAGGATTCCACCTTCGCTGAGCCGGCGTGT
This sequence comes from uncultured Prolixibacteraceae bacterium, assembly GCA_964393915.1. Lineage (GTDB taxonomy): Bacteria > Bacteroidota > Bacteroidia > Bacteroidales > Prolixibacteraceae > UBA1413. Next base: position 180 of record CAYMXK010000585.1, on the reverse strand, counting down.
GGTTTGTACCGTGAAGGGATAACCCCAAACTGTTTCTGAAAGCATTTGCTGAAATATTTGGGATCCTTGAACCCGACCAGATAGGCGGCTTCACTGATATTGAAATTCTTTTCACTGATCATCCTTGCGGCAATTTTCAGCCGGGTGATTTTCATGTATTCCGAGGCAGGTAACCCTGTC
>CAYMXK010000584.1:0-2569 GCA_964393915.1 uncultured Prolixibacteraceae bacterium | reverse complement strand
TACACTGAATATCAAATGGGAAGATGGCAGTACCCAAAAGCTTGTAGCGTTGGAACGGCCTCAGCTTTTCTTTGAAAACGGCAAACTCGTGGCCTTACTTTGCGCTGTTAACGAAACACTCGAACATTCGTACAATGTGCAGATACCGCTGAAAACACCATAAACTGTAATTACTATTTAACGATGAAACTGAAAATCCTTTATTTGATTTTACTTTTTACGGGATGTAAATATTATTCCTCTGGTCAAACTCCGGATTTAAACCAATACAACATCGCCTGGACCACTCAAAGCCAAAACTCGTCCGAATCTATGCCCTGCGGCGGCGGCGATATTGGACTGAATGTCTGGGTCGAAAATGGTGAAATCCTTTTTTATCTTTCCCGAAGCGGCGCATTCGATGAAAACAATGTTTTCCCAAAATTTGGCAGGGTCCGGGTGACACTGACGCCCAATCCGTTTGATGGTGGTACATTTCGTCAGGAATTGAAACTCAGGGAAGGTTATGTGGAGATTGAAGGAAGGAATGCAGTAAGAAGTACACTGGTAAAAATATGGGTGGATGTTTTCCGTCCGGTGGTGCATGTGGAGAGTGAAAGCTCTAATCCTGTCACTCTTGAAGCCACTTATGAAACATGGCGCTATTCCGATCTCGAATGGACAAAACCCGGTCAGACCTGGGCAAGCCTGGCTTTTCGAGATGCACCGGTGAATGCTGTAGTCAGGGCCGATTCAGTGAATTTTGAAAATGACAGAGTACTTTGGTACCACCGTAACCGCGACAAGTCCGTTTTCGACTTAACCGTGACGCAACAAGGCCTTGACCCGGTGAAAGAGCAGCTCTGGAACCCTTTAAAGAACCTCACTTTCGGTGGGATGATGGTTGGCGAAAACATGAAACCTGCCGGGACAACCTCAGGAAAATATGCCGACACTGAATTTAAAGGATGGAAGCTGCAAAGCATTAAACCAGCCAGGAAAAGCCATCTGAAGGTTTTTCTCCACACTGATCATTCACCGTCTGTTGAAACCTGGAAAGATGGTTTGAAAAAAATTGAAAATGAGGCTGCTGCCGCCCAAAAAACTTTAAACTGGTGGAAAGATTTCTGGAACCGCAGCTATATTTTTATCAATCCTGACAAGGGCGTTGCAACGGCGCCTGAATGGCAGGTGGGGCGCAATTATCAGCTTTTTCGTTACCAGTTGGGATGCAATGCTTACGGAAAATATCCGACCAAATTCAACGGCGGGCTTTTTACTTTCGACCCGTCGTATGTGGATAAAAACCTGCCCTTTACACCCGACCACCGCAACTGGGGAGGAGGCACACACACTTCCCAAAACCAGCGATTGGTATACTTTCCGATGTTTAAAAGCGGTGATTTCGATATGCTTCCATCGCAATTGAACTTCTACTTGCGGGCTTTGGGAAATGCAGAGAAACGGACCGAGTTTTACTGGGGCCATAAAGGCGCTTCTTTTACCGAACAGCTCGAACAATTTGGTTTGCCACTGGCCACTTCCTATGGATGGAAACGGCCTGAAAATTTCCCTAAAGGTTTAGAATACAACTTCTGGCTTGAGTATCAGTGGGATACACAGTTGGAATTTGCATTGATGATGCTCGATCTGGAAAGGTTTGCCGGCCAGGATATATCGAAATATATCCCATTCATTGAGAGCGGATTAACTTTCTTTTATGAACATTATCAATATCAGGCAAATTCGAGAAGCCGCTCAACATATGACGGTAACGGACATCTGATACTTTATCCCGGGTCAGGGGCCGAAACCTACAAAATGGCCTATAATGCCACCTCCACAATTGCCGGTTTACAAACCATACTTACCCGCCTTCTGGAACTTCCGGAAAATTATCTTTCGGCTGAAAGAAGATTGCATTGGGAAGAAATGCTGAAACGGATCCCGCCGATAGCTTTCCGGGAAAAAGAGGGGCACAAAACCATTTCACCGGCCTGGACCTGGGCACGCATCAACAATCAGGAGATTCCCCAGCTCTATCCGGTTTATCCATGGGGAATGTACGGCATCGGAAAACCCGATCTGGAAGTTGCCATTAATACGTGGAAATATGGAACCGACCTGCCCATTCAGAAAAACTACGTCAGCTGGCACCAGGATGCGATTTTTTGCGCCAGGCTGGGGTTGACCGACGAAGCGGCAGCAGTTACAATTAAAAAGCTTCAGGACTCGGAACGCCGTTTCCCGACCTTCTGGGGCCCCGGGCACGACTGGGTCCCCGACCACAACTGGGGCGGCAGCGGAATGATCGGCCTTCAGGAAATGCTCATGCAAATCGTTGACAACAAGATTTATCTGTTCCCGGCATGGCCAAAAGAATGGGATGTTTCTTTTAAATTACATGCACCTTACAATACAACGGTTGAGGGAGCTTTGAAAAACGGACAGATTGTTTCGATGAAAGTTACACCCGAATCGCGGCGAAATGATTTGGAAATCATGCTTAAATAAAACGTAAAAGAGAGGCAACCAGTAAGGTTAATAAATTAAGACGCGTTAAAAAAGTTTAAATATTTCGAGGTAAACA
>CAYMXK010000583.1:0-2580 GCA_964393915.1 uncultured Prolixibacteraceae bacterium | reverse complement strand
GATTTCAGAAGGTTATATGGCATGAACGACAGCGTCTTTGCCAGGGTTGAAGCCTATCTTCATTTGCCTCAGGCAGAGAAACGAGACACCCCCCATCCTGTTCAGAAAGAAGAGATAGCCCCTGAACACTTTCCTTTCGATCCCAACCATGCGACAGAGGAAGATCTTTCCAGGCTGGGCCTGAATGGTTATCAACGAAAAAACCTTTTGTCATTCAGGGAAAAAGGGGGGAAGTTCAGGACGGTGGAAGATGTTTCCAAAATATATGGGATAGATGCAGAACTGTATGAACGGTTGAAACCATGGATTGAAATAGTGGTCATGGAGCCGGAGAAGGCAAAACCGGCCACCCTGACCAAGGTTGAAATCAACCAGGCGGATTCTCTTGAATTCATGGCATTGCCGGGTATAGGCGAGGTGTTTTCAGGAAGGATTATCAGGTACCGTAAGCTTTTGGGCGGCTACCATTCAATTGAGCAGCTCATGGAGGTTTATGGCATGACTGACGAGAAGTTCAGTAGTCTGCAACCATACATGTATATCGACAGCGTGGAGGTACAGCAGATCAGGGTAAATTTTGCCGGATTTAATGAGTTACGGGCGCATCCTTATATTTCACCGGACCAGGCGAAGAAAATCCTGAAGTTGAGGTCGGACAACGGACCCTTCAGGACTTTTGATGCCCTGCTGGATGAGAAGATATTTGAGCCGGCCATTTTTGAGAAGATAAGACCTTATTTGACTTGTCAGTAGTTTTTTTGAAATGTTAACGTTTAAATGCAGTTAAATGCAAAATTTTTGTTTTATATTTGATTAGGACTGAATAATTTCTAAATTTGCGCCTCGATAAAAAAACAGTAAACGAAGAAAATATGATTATTATTCCCGTTAAAGAAGGAGAGAACATCGAAAGGGCCTTAAAAAGGTTCAAGAGAAAATTTGAAAAAACCGGCGTAATCAAGGAACTGCGTGAAAGACAAGCATTCTCAAAGCCTTCGGTTAAAAAGAGGACCGTTATGAAAAAGGCTGTCTATATTCAGGGATTGCAGAGGCAGGAGGATTAAAAGGCAGTTATTCGGTTCCTGACATATAGTTAAACCGTTGAATGGATCTTCAGGAATCTTTCATCAATTATTTAAAGTATGAGAAAAGAAGTTCTTCTCATACTGTGGTAGCTTATAAAAATGACCTCGATCAGTTTGTACAGTTTTGTACAAGGATGGTCGGGGAATTTGATCATAGGCAGGTAGACAATAAGCTTATAAGAGAGTGGGTGGTCAGCCTGATGGCAAGTAAGATATCGCCCCGGAGTGTAAACCGCAAGGTATCTACCCTTAAAAGCTACTTTAAGCATTTGATGAAAATGGGAGAAATTGAAAAAAGTCCCGTTATCCAGGTTCCGTTGCCGAAGATAAGAAAGAAGTTACCCAATTTTGTCGGAGAGAAGAACCTGAATCATTTATTGGATGATGGTTTCTTCGAAGCAGACTTTCCGGGAGTACGCAATAAACTGATTATCGCCCTGCTGTATGGTACCGGAGTCAGGTTAAGTGAGCTGTTAACGCTTTCTGAGGACAATATTGACCTTAAGCAATTCCATATTAAAGTTCTGGGAAAGCGGAACAAAGAGCGGATTATTCCATTTCCAAGGAGTTTAAATCCATTGATTGAAGAATACCGTTCTTTTAAGATGGAGGCATTTGGTTTGTCGGGGGGAGTTTTATTGCTTACAGACAAGGGAATGCCTGCCTATGAGAAGCTGATCTACCGTGTGGTTACTACGCATCTGGCGATGGTTACGTCGCTGGAAAAGAGAAGTCCGCATGTTCTGAGGCATACTTATGCCACGCACCTGTTAAATAAAGGTGCTGATCTGAATGCTGTGAAGGAACTTCTTGGGCACTCCAATCTGGCTGCTACGGAGGTATATACTCATACAACATTTGAAAAATTACATAGTATTTATCAACAAGCTCATCCAAGGGGCTAAAAACTGATGGATTATGAACATTAAGTTTAATACGGTGCATTTTACACCCGATCAAAAGCTGATCGACTTTGTAACGAAGAAGGTAAACAAGTTGGATACCTTTTTTGAAGGAATTATCAACTCTGAGGTAACATTAAAGATTGACAAGCCGGAAGCAGCAAACAACAAGGTTTCTGAGATCAGGCTTTCAATGCCTACCACAGATTATTTATTTGCAAAGAAGCAGGCCGATTCATTCGAGCGGGCTACTGATCTAGCCGTGGAAGCCATTCGCCGTCAGTTAAAAAAGCATAAAGAAAAGATAAGAGAAAAATAATGAATAGCAGTATTTCTCTTATTAAAAATATTTATAACTTTGCAAACCCTTTTAAAGGAGTAAATTCCCGGAGTTTTTATTGATGATTCTTCTGGATTGTAAATCCTTAAAGGACCTGGGTTGGGTAGTTAATTTATTTTAATTTCTATCCTTTCCGGGGTCAATGAGAATGTTGTGTTAAAAATGATCCAATATTTCTCAGACAAGAAACCGTTCTTTGTGATTTTTTTTAACTTTGCACGGCTTTTTTTAAAAAGCTAATTTAAGCGGGAGT
>CAYMXK010000582.1:0-2604 GCA_964393915.1 uncultured Prolixibacteraceae bacterium | reverse complement strand
ATTCTGCAGGTAGAAATAACCTGTTGCCGGATTGTAGGCATCAGCATAATATTCCGTGTTGTAACGCACATCCATACCAATCTGTGTAAACAATACTTTTGCAATAACAAGACTGTAATGAGGCAAAATACGTGCCGAAAACGCAGGAAGGTGGATATACTGTGCCGCAGAGGCCTTTTGCCAGAGGAACATGGTGTTCAGTCCAAAATTCCCAAGGGTAAAATCCTTATTGAGGTAGGCAGAAAGAATCAGCTGCTCTCCGCGGGTTTGAGCAGGTATTCCATCATATCCGTGATAGATAAAATTATTTATCAGTGAATAGCGGGCACCCGCTTCAATTTTTCTAATGGGTGAGAAGAACTCAAAGGAGGCATTCATAATTTGTTCGTTAACAAAATCATTCTTCCACTGAAAACGGTTCGATAAATATTCCTGCTGGAAATAGTCGGGCCTGCGATTGAGCAGGTCTCCGCTAATTTTAAAATGGGCCAGTGAATCATTCCAGAAAGTTACAGGTTTGGAGATGGCCCCATTTAATTCGGTTTGGCCAGCCAAATAACCGGTAATATATTGCCTGCCTTCAAAGTCCCAGGTCCAGAAATTTCCCAAATGCCTGAAAATTGATCCTCCCAGAAAAACATTGGCATAGGTCCTTTTATTCCTGCGGGAATCTGGTCCCTTGTAGAGGTGATTTTCAAAATCACCGGGATGATAGGGAAAGACAGGGTGGTTGTATCCCGGAGCTGCAAATATTCTTCTCACGATATCCGTTCCCAGGTAAACACGCTGTCCGAAACTGAACTTCTTTTGCCCCGATTCAGGGAACAATAGCTGTACCTGGTTCAGGATTGACCTGAACCTGACAGAATCATGGGTAAACTCAGGATTTAAATAGTAATTTGGAAAGAATTCACTGTTGTCGCTATTTTCACCTTCCCAAAAATGCCTGATGTAGTTAGACATTTTAAAATAATAGATTACACTGGCAAAAGGTTTAAACTCTTCAGTTTCATCAACCAGGGTAGTAGTCCCGAGTTTATATTCCCCACTGGCAAATATATAGGAATTCTTAAGTTCAGACCTTGCATCGGTAAGTCGCATGGATATAAATTCCTGGTCCTCGACCAGTAAAAGCTGGTCATCGTCGACCATACCGCCATTTTCAAGGTTTCTTAAGCGATTGCTGATAAAACCGCCATATATATTCATTCTTTCCCGTGTGTAGCTGGAATAGAGTGATATTGAATTATTCCGGTTTTCCTGATAGTTATACTGTCCATCCGACTTAGCCTGGTCAAAACGAAAAGAAAAATTCAGATCCTTGTTGACGTTCTGGGTATGCAGCACATTAAACCGGGTTTCATTCTGCCGGTTCTTATTTTCACTCTGGCTATAATCCAGCATGGTATAAGGGGTAGTGCTATTGTAAAAGTCAATACGTCCGGGAGTGAGAAAATATGCATCAAGCCCGCGTGAAAAGTAAAACCTGGTGGCATAGACTCTTTTTGAGTAATCATTATTTAAATAAGCTCCACCGTAATTGCCGGTATACGTATTGGTGATGGTTGATTGATAAACAGGATGGTAATTATGAAAATACTTATTTAATGTATCGAGCCTTACAGAATCAATAAATGCACCATACCCTTTCAGGTTCCAGGAGACGACACGGGGAACAATATACGCTTTGGGCTCCTCCTCCATCATCTCACCTGTTTCTTCACCGGGCGTGTCAAATCCGGGCCTTATCTGGCCAGCCAGGATCATTGGCACGACAACGGTAAACAAAAGCAAAATAAATCTGTAACCCATCATTCATAAAATTCAAAAGTGGCACAAAATTACAAAAACGACATCAGACCACCTATCATAAGTGTTCTTTTGATATAATTTAACAAGAATTTGCGGATGTTTAACATTAAAGAAAGAAATTGAGGAGTTGTATATCCCTTATTGAGGATTAAAATCAAGAACTGATTTACAGCAGCTTACAACAATTTCCCCGAAAAGGATAAAAAACTGTTCAAAAACAAGAAACCCTGGCTCAGAAGAGAACCAGGGTTTGAATAAGTAAGGCGACGTCCTACTCTCCCACCGTAGCAGTACCATCGGCGCAGGCGGGCTTAACTTCTCTGTTCGGAATGGGAAGAGGTGGTGCCCCGCCGCTGTAATCACCTAAGATCGATTTGGCTTACTTCCCCGGTCAATTTGCACTGGCCAGGGACCACAATATTGTAAAAAACATGCTGGAACAAAAAAGATAAGAAGTCAATTCAAAATATCAAAACTTATTGAAAAAAGTCTTCGGGCAATTAGTACTGCTCGGCTACGGACGTTACCGCCCTTCCACCTGCAGCCTATCAACGTGGTAGTCTCCCACGGCCCTCAATGGAGATCTCATCTTGAGGTGAGCTTCGCGCTTAGATGCTTTCAGCGCTTATCTCATCCAGACATAGCTACCCAGCGATGCTCCTGGCGGAACAACTGGTACACTAGAGGTCTGTCCAACGCGGTCCTCTCGTACTAGTGTCAGGTCCTCTCAAATCTCCTACGCCCACAACAGATAGGGACCGAACTGTCTCACGACGTTCTGAACCCAGCTCG
>CAYMXK010000581.1:0-2616 GCA_964393915.1 uncultured Prolixibacteraceae bacterium | reverse complement strand
TTCATTTTCCCGGTATATATAGCCTACCGTCAGAGTATTAGCCTTTTTGCCGGCAAGTTTACGGCCAGCTGAATGAGCTTTAAAAATTTTGTCGGTAATGGACACCGCATTTTCTCCTGAGATCCGGATAACAGCTATTCCGCCTGTCCCGGGGGGCGTTGATACAGCGCATATCGTTGACTGGTCGAGCATAAAGTTGAAATTTTAATGCAGAAACGAATGCTAAAATTAGATAAAAATTGTCAACCCTTAAGAATGTTGTTTAATTCATGAAAATTAGCACGGAATTTTATTCTTTTGCAAACGGTTGAAAATTCACAATTACGAAAAGCAGAAGGGCATGGAAGATCTGATTCAACAAGCAGCTGAAATAATTAAAAAATCAAAGTTTACAATGGCTTTTACAGGGGCAGGAATCTCTGTCGAAAGTGGAATACCTCCCTTCAGGGGGGAACACGGACTTTGGAACAAATACGATCCCAAGGTTCTTGAACTCGGTTATTTTCTCTCGAATGGTGAAACCTGCTGGCAGTACATCCGCGAAATATTTTATGATTTCTTCGGAAACGCACAGCCTAATTCAGCGCATAAGGTATTGACGCACATGGAGAAAGTGGGATTGCTTCATGCAATAGTTACGCAGAACATTGACAATTTACATCAGATGGCGGGAAGTGGAATTGTGTATGAGTTTCATGGGAATTCCAACAGGTTGTTATGTTTGAGGTGCCATTCCATTTTCCCGGTAAAGAACGTTGATCTAAATCTGATACCCCCGCGGTGTCCGCACGACAATTCAATTCTCAAGCCCGATTTTATCTTTTTCGGCGAGGGCATCCCTCCGGTTGCCTATGAGCAATCATTTGAAGCTGCAAATAAATGCGAAGTCTGCCTGATCATTGGGTCAACCGGCGAAGTAGCTCCTGCCTCCTATGTCCCGCATGCTGCGAAAAGAAACGGCGCATTAATAATTGAAATCAATCCTGAAGCTTCTCTATTTACCCAATCCATAACCGACATACATCTGGCAGGCAGGGCAGGGGAGATTTTAAGCAGATTGGAAAACCATCTGTTAGAATAATTTAACATTATCGTTTATTTTTTTGTGATAAGGAGGGAGTTTCAAGGAAGATTTAAGGTCTTGAAGATTAATAATTCGGCGAAAGGTGCGATAAAGTATATATTTGCAGCTTTCGAAAAAGCAGTTGAATAACTGTATTAAAAACAAAACATTTTAAACGATATAATATGAAATTACTGGAAGGAAAAACAGCAATTGTAACAGGCGCATCGCGCGGAATAGGCAAAGCCATTGCAGTAAGCTTTGCAGCCGAAGGATGCAATGTGGCATTTACCGATCTTTTTGATGATGAAAATATGAAAACTACAGAGGCTGAATTACAGGCTTTTGGTGTTAAGGCAAAAGGATATGCATCGGATGCCAGCAGCTTTGGTGACACCGACCGTGTTGTTGGACAGATAGTTGAGGATTTTGGTGGCGTTGATGTTCTTGTGAACAATGCCGGTATTACCAAGGATACCTTGTTGTTGCGTATGACTGAGGATCAATGGGATGCGGTAATCAATGTAAATTTGAAATCGGTTTTTAATTTCACCAAGGCTGCCCAAAAGACGATGCTCAAACAGCGTGGAGGCTCTATTATTAATCTGAGCTCTGTAGTAGGCGTCAGCGGCAATGCCGGCCAGAGCAATTACTCCGCCTCCAAGGCAGGTATAATTGGATTCACCAAATCGATTGCACGGGAGCTGGGTTCCCGCGGAATACGGTCAAATGCCATAGCTCCCGGGTTTATTATCACGGAGATGACCGCCAGAATACCTGAAGATGCGCGCAAAGCATGGGAAGAATCAATTCCTCTTAAGCGCGGTGGAACACCTGATGAAGTTGCGAAAGTAGCTCTTTTCCTGGCGTCTGATTTATCCAGTTATGTCAGCGGACAGGTAATCAGTGTTTGCGGTGCGATGAAAACCTGATGCCGTTAAATCATACTTTTTAAATAGCTGCTCTCAACAGGGCAGCATTTTTTTTTATTGAAAAGGCTATTCTCAAAAAAAATGCTTAAATTGTTACTGGATAAGGTAATAAAATAATTATGTCAGATAAACCTGCAGCCTATCAGTTGGGTATTTATATTTCGGCTGTCTTCATTCTTGTTTTCAGCATATTTGCCTATTTGTCATTTAGTTACAACCGTAACCTTATTCATAAAAATGTAGAAAATAATGCAATTGCCATTAGTACCAAAATCATAAGCACGGTAAATGAGAAAATTCTGATTGTACAGGAGATCAGTAACACGCTTGCACAGCAGATTCCATATCTGTATGAAGTGGAAGAATTTTCACAGGTTTTGAATGACATTGCAGAGAGGTATGAATTCTTAACTTCCATACAGGTGAATTACGAGCCTAAAACTGGTATCAAACCTGATAGCTCTGTCGCTCATTTTCCTGAACAAAAACATGGTCAAATATTCAATGAAAAAGTAAACCGCAGGAAATGTCAGGGCACCGCTATGGTGAAAACAATTGCGCTCCTGGAAAAAACAAGGGAACCAGCCTGGAGCAAACCCTATCAATGTCCTACAGACAGTG
>CAYMXK010000580.1:0-2658 GCA_964393915.1 uncultured Prolixibacteraceae bacterium | reverse complement strand
TTACCCAATGTCTCAAGTCTTGGTTGTTGTCGATTTTGGACATAGGCATTCACCATGTTATAGCTTTTCCCAATTTGAGTTGCAAGCCATTTTTGACTCCTGCCTTGTTCTTCAAGTACTTCCTTGATCCGATTCATATATTATACGATGTGTTGTAAAAATCATTCAAATATACTTTTTTCCATGAAAGAATCCACTAAAATATGAGATAGATTATCACAGTCCACTGTGCATTGGCTGCCCAAAAATATAAGCTTTTTCAACCTGAGGGTGAATTCATTATGTCGGTTCAGGTGCGGGTACTCAATGCATCACACCTCTAAAAAGCAGACCCACATGAAAAACTTTCAGCCGGGATTATTGACCGACATATATATTATGGAATATTAACTGAAGAATAATCTATAAGTATATAGAGATATTAATATATGTAAAAATATCATGTAATTATATTAAAATTCCATAAGTATTGAATTTTAAATTGTCAGATATTTGATATTCTAAATGGTAAATGAAAGTAAATAGTATTAATTAAATCTATTTCTATGAAAAGAAAATTCAAACAAATGCTTATCCTGGGTATGCTGTTTCTCTTTTCAGGTCACGGCTATTCCCAGATCAGGGTGAGTGGTGTGGTTACAAGTAATACGGGAGAATCACTTCCCGGGGCGACCATACTTGTAAAAGGCACCACTCAGGGAATTACTACGAATTTCGACGGACAATACTCCATTTCAGTGCCCTCCTCTTCATCGGTACTGGTCTTTTCTTTCGTTGGGTTGGAAAAGCAGGAGATTGTAGTCGGAAGTCAGACCGTAATTAATGTTGTACTTCTGCCTTCCACAATTGGTGTGGATGAGGTGGTGGTTACTGCTTTAGGTTTACGGCGCGAAAAAAAGGCGCTGGGTTATTCAGTGGCTGAGATAAAAGGTGAAGACCTGCAGCGGGTTCCGCAGGGGAACGTCCTTTCAGCTTTGTCAGGTAAGGTTGCTGGTGTAACCATCAACCAGACCAGTGGACCAGGTTCATCTGTAAGTATGATCGTCAGGGGTGCCACCTCCCTTAGCAGCGATAATCAGCCTCTCTTCGTGGTTGACGGGGTTCCCGTTGCCAACTCCCTGAACAATACCCGGCGGATGGGTGACCGGAACGAAGTGGACTACGGGAATGCCATATCTGACCTTAATCCCGATGATATTGAGAGTATCTCTGTGCTGAAAGGTCCGAGTGCTGCCGCACTCTACGGCTCCAGAGCCGGTAACGGCGTCATTCTTATCACAACAAAATCAGGAAAAAGTGAGCGGGGATTGGGAATTTCATTCTCAACCAGCAATGATTTTGAGGAACCTATCAATACGGTGAACTTTCACTACCGTTTCGCATCAGGTAACCGGAACGATTTACTTAATGAGAATTCTGCCTACTGGGGTGGTCCCGAACTGGATGTCGGTTTGAAAGCCCCACAATGGAACAGCCCTCTGGATGCCAATGGGAATAAAATTCCTACCGAACTTAAATCGTATCCCGACAACATGAAGAATTTTCTTCAGACGGGAATCACTTCGACCAACAACCTGGCCATATCAGGAGCTTCCGACAAGGTGGATTACCGGGTTTCGTTTAATAACATGACAAACCGGAGTATGATCCCCAATTCCGACCTTTTCAGGAACACCCTTTCAGCCAATACATCTTATAAGTTGTCCAGTGTTTTAAGGTTGAATGCCAATCTCAATTTTGCAAGGAGTAATTCAAACGACAGGGCTGCCACAGGAAACCGGGGTGCCAACCCGCTTCAGGCAGTTTATGAGTGGCCACATGTGGATGTGATGGATTTGAAAGACTACTGGGTATTGAAGGACATACAGCAGCTGAGACCGGGAACAGGGGGCGACAACCCATGGTTTCTCGCGTATGCATTATCCAACGCATTTGAAAGAAACAGGGTGTATGGGAATATCAAGCTCGATTGGGACATTCTGCCCGGTCTGACTGCCTTTGCCCGCATTAGCCACGACTATTTTGTAGAAGAACGTGAAACAAAAATACCTTATTCTTATACCAGGGATGCCAAGGGTGCATATCATCTGCAGGATCTTTCAAGGAAAGAATCCAACGCCGATGCTCTGGTAACGTATTTCAACCAGTTTGACGATTTTTCTATTAGTGTGTCAGGAGGGGCAAACTATATGACAACCTCCTATCGTGACAAATACATGGGTAGCGTCCGGAATGCCGGGCTCACTATTCCCGGAATTTTCCGTATATCCAACATACCACTTTCCGGATTGGAGGTTTCCAATTCCAGCAGTTCCAAGGCCATTTACAGCGTCTACAGCATGGCTTCGGTCGGTTTCAAAGATCAGGTATATATTGACCTGACGGCCAGAAACGACTGGTCAAGTACACTTCCTGCCGAGAACCGCTCCTATTTTTATCCATCCGCATCATTGAGCTGGCTGGCAAGCAATACCCTTATGTTGCCATCTTCCATCAGCCTCCTGAAATTCAGGGGTGGATGGGCTCAGGTGGGTAATGACACCAATCCTTATCAGATTAACTCAACACTGGGTACCGGATCCTGGGGTTCTCTCATAACCCTTAATGTTCCGGCCACCCTTCTCAATCCCCAGCTGAAACCCGAGATCGCTACCTCCA
>CAYMXK010000579.1:0-2658 GCA_964393915.1 uncultured Prolixibacteraceae bacterium | reverse complement strand
ATTTGATGAAATGAAAGCCACCATAAAAAGGGCTTTCGTACATGCCGGAATGCCTGCAGAAAAAGCGGAAACCTGCGCACGCGTGCACACCGAATCGAGCAGGGATGGTGTTTACTCACACGGATTAAACCGTGTGGAGCGCTTTGTCGAATACATCGGCAATGGTTGGGTGGATGTCCATGCTGAGCCGGTACTTGATGCCAATTTGGGAGCAATGGAAATTTACAACGGAAATCTGGGACCGGGAATACTGAATGCCATTTTCGCCATGAACAGGGCTACTGAAATTGCAAAAGAGAGTGGGCTCGGACTGGTAAGTTTAAACAACACTACGCACTGGATGCGGGGCGGTGCCTACGGATGGCTTGCGGCAGAGAATGGCTGTATCGGCATCTGCTGGACCAACACCGAATCGTGCATGCCGGCATGGGGAGCAAAATCAGAAGGAATAGGAAACAATCCTTTTATAATGGCGATTCCCAGGAAAGAGGGGCATATCGTGCTGGATATGGCCATGTCGCAATATTCTTACGGAAAACTGCAGGTCACCCGGCTCAACAACCAAAAGCTGCCCTATGCAGGTGGATTTGATCATGAGGGAAACCTCACCGATGATCCGGGAGAAATTGAGGAAACCCGACGGATATTACCAATGGGATATTGGAAGGGATCAGGATTTGCCGTTCTGCTCGACCTGGTTTCGGCTTTGCTGTCGGGTGGACTAACCACCGCAGGAATTGACAAATCAGACAAAGGCAGTTGCGGCAGATGTTGTCAGGTATTCATAGCAATTGATCCCTTAAAGATCAACACTCAGGAATTCATCGACATTGCCCTGAATGAAACTGTAGGTCAACTCAAATCATCCGTTCCCGCCGAGGGGAATCCGGAAATATATTATCCGGGAGAGCGCTCCCTGAAAACACGCCTTGAAAACATGGAAAAGGGAATTCCTGTTGACGAAGGGATCTGGGCAAGGATTAAAGAGCTCGCTTCCGGCACAGCATAAAATCAGGATTCAACCAGGTTAGCCGGCCTTAATGCCGGATTATCTGCCCTGATTAACCAAACTCCTGATGGCAGGCAATGCGTATGATTAAACTTTGGATTCCTCGCTTCAGGCATTATCTTATAAACGACAATTGGCTTACAGTGAAATTCGAATCCCTGTAAAAATCAGAACAAGACACTTCCTAAGTTGAAGTCCAGCAGGAGAGTTTGCCTTCAGGCAAAAAACGGAGACAGGCATCCGGGAACAACAGCTTTGCACCCGAAATATTATGAACAGGAAACAGCGGTTGCCTGTTATTCGTGAAATACTATACGGAAGGAAAAGCTATACATTAAACCGGAAATGCATGATATCGCCATCCTTAACCAGGTATTCCTTGCCTTCGACAGCAATTTTACCGGCATCCCGGCACGCTGATTCAGAACCTAACCGGACATAATCGTCGTATTTAATAACCTCGGCACGGATAAAACCGCGTTCAAAGTCGGTGTGGATTATTCCGGCCGTTTGCGGTGCCTTCATTCCTTTCCTGAAGGTCCATGCGCGGCTTTCGTCCTTTCCTGTGGTAAAGAAAGTCTGCAGGTTCAGCAGCCGGTAAGCCGAATGAATCAGTTTATTTACCCCCGGCTCATCCAAACCCAGCTCATCAAGAAAAAGTTGCTTTTCTTCATAGGTCTCCAATTCGGCAATATCTGCTTCAGTAGCAGTGGCTATCATCAGCATTTCAGCATCTTCGTCAGCAATGGCGCGTTTAACCGCCTCCACATATTTATTGCCTGTTCTGGCCGATGCCTCATCTATGTTACACACATAGAGCACAGGCTTATTGGTCAGCAGGAAAAGCTCTTTAATAATTTTGGAATCCTCATCGTGAAAATTCATGGTGCGTACCGATTTCCCCTGGATCAGAACTTCACGGATCTGCAAAGTGAGTTCAAACAATCTTTTAGCCTTATGGTCGCCGCCATGCCGGGCCTGCTTTTCAATCTTGTCAAGGCGGTTATCGATCGTCTCCAGGTCTTTCAACTGCAGTTCAATATCAATAACCTCCTTATCGCGAACCGGATCAATGGAGCCATCCACATGAACAATATTATCGTTGTCGAAACAGCGCAGAACATGAATGATGGCATCGGTTTCCCGTATATTGGCCAGAAACTGGTTACCCAGCCCCTCCCCTTTCGAGGCTCCCTTTACCAAACCGGCAATATCCAGAATCTCCACTGTCGTAGGCACCACCCTGGCCGGCTTATCGATTTCCGACAATTTTATCAACCGCTCATCAGGAACTGTGATAATACCCAGGTTGGGTTCGATGGTGCAAAAGGGGAAGTTTGCCGATTGTGCCCGGGCGCTCGATAAACAATTAAACAGGGTTGACTTGCCCACGTTGGGCATCCCTACAATTCCGCATTTCAATGCCATTATCTGTAATTTTTCAAATTTGCGGTGCAAAGTTAAACCTTTCCTTTTCTTTTAAGCACCTTTACGAAATATTGCTTCAACATAAACATATTACTTAGTCTTTTCAAAATATCAATTGAAATATGAGGTTGTCTAAACAAGTGTATTTCTTTGCGTTCATTGCGTTTTTGTCCTTGCGTCCTTGCGGTTAAAAGGACTTTTTATCCACGAATTACCCGAAT
>CAYMXK010000578.1:0-2670 GCA_964393915.1 uncultured Prolixibacteraceae bacterium | reverse complement strand
CAAGGCACCAAAGGAATCACCAAGATTAATCAATTGATATTAAATCCTTTGTGTAACTTGGAGTCTTGGTGCCTTGGTGACATTATCTTCGGATTGGATTCAGTTTTTAATTGTTTCCTGGATTAAATCCTTCGTCATTCCATCCAAAAGGAAACTCCTTCTCTTTTTCTAAAAGGATGGCTTCAAATTTTGCTTTTATTTTTTGTTCATCTTCCTCAGGATTTGATATTTGCTTCTTTTCCAGAGGATCTTTCAAGGTATTGTAAAATCGCCCGTCCCTGTATAATTTGTATTCACCATTCATTACCCACCGGCTATGAGGAAATTTGCCCCATCTTGGTGAATAGTGGATAAATACCTCATTTTTATCTGTCCGGCTGTTATCTCCATTTAAAACATTTATGAGACTTTTACCGTCAGAATAATAAGAAGAGGGATCGATGCCGGCAGCGTCAGCCAGCGTTGGCAAAATATCGGCAAAATCAATCATTCCGTGAAAATCCCTGCTCCTTTTGATTTTTTCCGGCCAGTTAATAATCATTGGAACATGATTCCCTGTATTTATTGATGATCCTTTTCCTCCTTTAACAATGCCATACCTGGTATTTGATAAAACCGACGGGTGTGTGCCATTGTCAGCGGTAAAAATGAACAACGTGTTTTCCCATAATCCTTTCTCTTTCAGTTTTGTTTCAAGCTGACCGATAATTTTATCCACATAGGCAATCATACCGGCAAAGTAGATGGTATCGTGTTCGTAGCGGCGGGATTTGTCGGCCCACTCAGGAGAATCGGGTGTGGGCACAAAAGGATCATGGGGCAGTATCATGGGGTAATAGATAAAAAATGGATTTTCTGAATTTCTGTCAATAAAATCCTGTAAAAAATCAGATATGACCCTGGGGCCATAACCCTCTTCATTCCGGGGCAGGTCTTTACCGTTTTGGGTAATCAGCGGATTGGCATATCTTTCGCCTTCCGCCCTTGTCCGGTTGAGTTGCCACAGGCAATACTCATCAAATCCGAAGTGATTTGGCCGGGTTACATCCTGGTTGCCCGGATTGTTTCTGTTCAGGCCGTTCAATTGCCATTTTCCGGCAATGCAGGTTGCATAACCAGCCTCTTGCAGTAAATTGCCAAAGGTTTTTTCCTTTGGGTTGAGGTATCCGAAATCCTCATAATTTCTGAAGTTGTACTTGCCTGTCATAATCTTTACCCTGGATGGGGTGCAAAGAGGTTGAGAGTAACAATTTTCGAAGCGTATTCCTTCACTGGCAAGCCTGTCCAGGTTCGGTGTCTGGTATTCAGTGCTGCCATTGCACCCGAGCGTTTCATAGCCCATGTCGTCGGCCATGATAAGAACAATATTTGGCCTTTTTTCGCTTATGGTTTCTGATTTACATGAAATAAACAGTGGCAGAAAACATAAAAGAACTAAACTTCTCTTCATCTCATTGTGTGGTTAGTTTTATAAGGCATTTATTTCAACCCGGTCCTTGCCTTTTCCCTTGCCTGCTCAAGTTTGCCTCTCATCTCCTTCAACACACTTTGGAAACTGGCATTGTCTGCAAGATTCGCATATTCTTCCGGGTCGTTTAAATGGTCATACAATTCTTCATTTCCCGGTTGAACAGTCTCTCCCCACCGGGTATATCTCCAGCGACCGGTGCGAAGGGTGGCATCACTTCCCTTATAGGAAACCGTGTATGCATAAGCATCATTGTCTGCCTCTTTCTCACCCTTGAGATAACGGGCAAGGCTTTTGCCCTGTAATATGACAGGCTCCTTGCCGGCGAATCCGCACAATTCGGTGAGCGTGGGGTACAGGTCGAGCAGTTCGGTAATGGTGGTACATGAAGTGCCAAAATTATTTTCATAACCCGGTACAGAAATTATCAAAGGTGCGCGAACACTTCCTTCCCACAGGCTTAACTTTGACCAGCAGTCGTGTTCGCCCAGGTTGTAACCGTGGTCGGACAAAAATATGACTATGGTTTCATTCCTTAATTTAAGACGGTCGAGGGCATCGAGTAAACGTCCGACCTGCTGATCCATAAAGCGCACACTGGCCATATAGGCACTGATGGTCTGGCGTTTCTGAAGATCATTCATTCCAAAGACCTTATCGTTTTGCCTTATCAAGGCTCTTTCCGGCACATTTCTGCCAATCCTGACAGGCGGCACCATTACTTCATCCTCAGGATAAGGGAGAAAACAATTTTCAGGGGCGATTAAGGGAACATGGGGTCTTACAAAACCTACCGCCAGAAAAAATGGAGCTTCTTTTTTCATCCTCTGCTTGTTTGTACCGTCCTCCGGGATTTTCCCCGCGCGGTTCTCCAGGATCGCGATTGCCTGCGTTGCTGCCATATAATCGGCCTGGGTTTCTTCCAATTCATCGGGAATAATCATCCGGGCAAAATTGGATCCATAATGGGTATTTTTCGGAGAGAGCAGTTCAAGTTTGCCGGGCCCCATCGTTTCACTTGCTATCACGTTGTAGGCATAATCCCACGAATCAGGTTCATCGCCGCCGGGCTCTCCCCTTTCGATGCCACCCGGAACCCCCATGTGGTAAATTTTGGAAACCCTGGCTGTAAAGTAGCCGTTCTCGCGAAAAAATCCGGCCATAGACGGATGGTTAGCCAGCGCCGGTGTCTCCTTTTTGTA
>CAYMXK010000577.1:0-2682 GCA_964393915.1 uncultured Prolixibacteraceae bacterium | reverse complement strand
GGGGCTTGCCAAAGCGTACTTAACTATCAATAAAACACAGGAAGCAGAGGATATTTTGAAACGTTTGATTATTGACAAGGAAGGTGGCGAATATGAACTGCTATCTAATATGAGTGATGTTTTTAAGCCTGAAAATAAATTCAACAAGGAATCTATTTTTGAAGTAAATTTCAATGTAGCAGCCGGACAACCATCCTGGTTTTTTACCTTGTTACAAAACGACATTGGCTATGCCATTGGTATGACAAGAACATCTGGTGTAATTACCACCCACAGTGTATTGCGGGAATTTGATGAATATGGCGAAATTAATCGCTTTTATGCAACACTTGATTCAGGTGTCGTAAACGGGGTTCCACCCATTCAGGCTTTCCCTGTAAAAATGGCGCCCCCCAGAGACAAAAGGTCAGCTATTAACGACATAGGTTCAGATTATAACTTTATGGTGTACAGGTATGCAGATGCCTTGTTGATGTATGGAGAAGCCTTAATGAGAAACGGGAAAGATGGAAAGCCATGGATTGATATGGTTAGACAAAGATCAGAAATGCCAAAGTTAGACGATGATCCTAAATTCACAGGATTGGATATTTATTGGATTCTTCACGAGAGAAGAAAGGAACTGCTCTGGGAGGCACACTATTACTTTGATTTGGTCCGTACTGGTAAAGCAGTGGAAATATTATCAGACATCTTAATGCAGATCATTGATTACGATAATGTTCCCAGGAATACTCCAATTCCGGAATATCAATTACTATTACCTATACCTACAGAAGAAATTGAAAAAGATCAATCTCTGGTTCAAAATCCTGGTTATTAATTATAAAAAAATGCTACTATGAAAAAATATAATCATATTTTCTATTTGATGTTTGCCCTTTCTTTTCTGTTTGTTTCATGTTTAAAGGAAGATATACCTTCCCCTACAGTTAATGGCATTACCTTTTATTTATTAAATGAAGATAATAAATATGTTGAGGTACCTACCCCCGTGGCAGGGACCCGATACGCCATTGGAGTTGATAGTGAGGCAGATATAGTCTCTGTATGGCCAGGAGGGATACGTCAAACCATAAAGAATGTTGCCGGCGCAGATTCTACCGATATTAATGGTAATGTGGTGCTAAAAACAAGTGATCATTATATTGACTATGGCTTATTGAATGCAAGGGGCTTAACCACTTCCTTGCATGATGAAATCGGATGGAACGCTGCGTACAAATATAGTGCACCTGGAACTTACAAAATTACTATTGTTGCAACAAACCACGGATACGATTCTAATAGTTACGATCAGCGTATTTTTGAATTTGATGTTAAGATTCAATAAAAGATAAATAAATTGAATCCGCGTATTCCCTATTACAGGGTGAATATTTAGGTTAGTTAGATTTAATGAATAGGGTAGATTTATCTCTGCCCTATCATTTTGCCTTGACTTGTATTAGTATTATTAAATATTTTGAACAAAATGAGACACTTTTTTATAGTATTGATTTTAGGTTCGTTTACCCTTATTTCTTTTGCTCAACAAATAAAGCCTGAAGAAGTAAAAACGGACATGAAACGGGTGGCCGACTGGCAGATCGAACATTTCAAAGATACTTACAGTTCACGTAAAGAACCACATCATTCCCTGGCCTGGACCAATGGTGCCTTATATGTTGGTATGGTGAAATGGGCGGAAATGGCGGACGATGATACCTATTGGGAGTGGATGAAGAAAATAGGAGAAGACAACAATTGGATGTTGCACGATCGCAAATATCATGCTGATGATCATACAGTTGGACAAATGTATTGCGAATTGTACCGAAAATGTGGAGATAAAGAAATGATTGCTCCTACTATTGAGCAGTTTGATTTCATCATGTATCACCCTTCGAAGAGTGTGATGAATTGGAAAACTCCATTTCATCAAGATCGCTGGAATTGGTGTGATGCACTTTTTATGTCTCCTCCAGTTTGGGCAAAACTTTATACAATAACCGGAGAACAAAAATACCTCGATTTTATGGTAGCAGAATTTAAGGCTACTACTGATTTTTTGTTTGATAAAAAGGAGAACTTGTATTACCGCGACGAAAGCTATATGGGTAAACTCGATAACGGAACCAAGATATTCTGGAGTCGTGGAAATGGTTGGGTTTTTGCAGGATTAGCTAATATTTTGGCCGAATTGAATCCAAGTAGTAAAGAATACAAATACTTTGTTAAGATTTATAAAAAAATGGCAAAGAAGCTTAAAGAGTTACAAACTCCAAACGGGCATTGGGCAATGAGCTTGCTGGGACAAGATTTTTATCCCACACCTGAAACAAGTGGGTCGTCTTTTTTTACTTTTGGTTTGGCCTACGGTATAAATAAAGGAATTTTAGACTACAACACATACGAACCTGTTGTTCGTAAGGCTTGGAAAGCAATGACCAATTGTATTACCGAAGACGGTATGTTGGGTTATGTGCAACCAATTGGTGCAGCCCCAGGGAAAGCATGGCCGGATAAGTCGGAAGTTTATGGTACTGGTGCATTTTTAAGTGCCGGTTCAGAGGTCTATAAACTTTACTCCAAGTATAAATAAGATGTAAGCACTATTTCATAAACTGTGTAAGTAAAAAATACCGGGGGGTTTAGCTATTTATAGCTGGACCCTTTTTTCAAATATGATTAAGAACTGGT
>CAYMXK010000576.1:0-2695 GCA_964393915.1 uncultured Prolixibacteraceae bacterium | reverse complement strand
CTCCGGGGTAGCTGTCGGTCGAATATTTGCCTCCAAGGTCGGCAGAATAGCCCGCTTTGAAAAAAATTCCCACTGACCGTCCCAAAGGATAGACGACCTTAAATCCCGGATAAATAAAGGGCCTGATGGCGCTCAATTTTTGTTGTTCGGAATCTTCCTCCTCACCGGCAATCAGCTTCTCCTCCATCTTCCAGGCAGCCAGATTCACTCCGCCTGTCAGCTCAAAAAAAGCGGAATAAGAGGGGCGCCTGGCCAGTGCAATTTCGGCGACCAGTCCCGGAGAATGGGATGAAATAACCTGGTCGAACGAATAAGTGGCTGAATAATCCCTGGCACCAATGCGTGAACCGGTGGTATAATACTGGTAGCTTGTCCCAACGGCTAACCACCCGGAAAGCGTTACCAGGATTTGTCCACCATAGGTAAAATATGGCGGAAAGTCATCGATGGTCTGTGTGGCAAAAGGCAGGATATTTCTCGTATCGCGGTTGATTTTTCGTAAATCATTCTGAAACAGCCATGCACCTCCACCGTTAATTCCGATTTTGATGTCAGATTTGTGCCAAACCTCCGTTTGGGCTCCAGACGCTTTGGCGAATGTCAGTATAACTACAAGCAACAATATTTTGCTAATCATGGTGAAATGTCATTTTGGGTTCTTCAATTCATCCAGTCTGAGTTGTCTCCCGATTTTCGAAACCAGAAAATTATTGTGCAGTGAAATACCAGAGTAATTCACGTACAGAGTATCAGAAACCTCACCATATGGAAGCTGCAGGAGGTAACCCTCCTCACCCGAAGCGGTCACCCGGGTGGCAACAACCCGGTTTTGTTCGTGGTCATAAGCGACCAGACTGTTATAAGACTGATCCTGCCGGCTGATCACCGAAAAATCGGTCGCATCCCTTACCTCCACCAGGTTTTCCTGGAACAACACCACCTGGTTTAGTTCGCTACTGCTGAAGGCAAAAAGCAAAAGATTGCGGATTTCTGCCAGTCTGCCGATCTCTGTCAGGCCCGACTCCCCAATTTGGTAGTAAATTCCCGGCCGCTGCTGGTCGCCATAGGCCATGATTTTATCTCCTGAGGGTGAGAGCACCGAAAATCTTATTCCGGAGGGGGTTTTCAGAATGGTCTTTTTCAGGTTAAAATCGTAGACCAGCGCGCGGAAACCCTCTATAGTAAATAACATCCGCCGGTTGTCGGACACAGAGATATCGTATAAAGTTGAAAGCTCTGCATCAATATCCTCAAGATTAACCCTTTCAATTAGCTTAAAGCCAACTGCTTCCAGTATTTCGATGGTGTTTCCTGCCAACACATACACCAGCTTTCCATCGCCGGATACCCGGAACGCCCTCAACTTTGCCGGACTGAAATTTATCGAATCGAGTGATGTCTGGTGCTCATGGTCGTAAAGGAGAAGCCTGTCGTCCTGCGACATTATGCTCAGGTTGGTACCCGAAATCTTCCTCAAGGCGGTGTATGCCGGAATTGGATAGCCTATGGCGAATGGCGTGGAACCCACTTCGAGACCCCAGAAGCTGAAATTGGTGGTATTGGCTTTTGGGACATACTGCAGATTTTGCACAAGGCTGGTGCCGAACCTGATCTTCGGCAAGTCCATGTGTGGTGACTCCCCATCAAAAGGAACATGGATGACATTTCGGGGCGCAATCAGGTCATTCTGGAACAACCGGTAGTAATTGAGCCTGGCAGGATTCCGGGTAGGTTGCCAGCTAACGGATACGTCGAAGCCTCCTTCCCAGCGGATCACAGGCGGAACTGGCTGCTCTGAGTAATAATAAACCGGTCCCGGTATTCCGTTTAAGAATACATTATACTTGACTTTCTCGCCATCTACATAATCAGAGTCAAAAAATTGTGTCTCAAAACGATTGGTGATGCGGGCGACCTCACCCTGCCAGTTTTCAAAGTCGGATGTTTTGTGCACCGTGTAATTATTGAAAGAAGCCCTGGTGAATTTATTCCAGTAAACCATAACCCCTCCCGGAACAGGTTCGACCCTGAGGATGGAAAGGGGGCTTGCCGGCGTCCTGTCGATCACCACCGGCCATGTCAAAGTATACAGATAGCCTTCCGCTTTAAGTTTATCGGCAATACTGCCAGAATTGCTTGCGGCGAATACCTTGAACTGCAAATTGTGCAGTCCATCGGGATAGGGATAAATATTGAGATTAAAGGAAACCGTCTCATTTAATTCATATTCACGCTGAAACAAAACCTCGTCGTTCCATACAACCTCGACCCAATGCACGGGATGACCTGAAGAAGCAAGCTGGTAAGTAATGGTAACCGGATTATCGAGGAAGAGCGTATCGGATTCAGGCGTAAGTAGAATGCTCAGTGCTGGTCCGGTTTCCGAAGGCTTTTCTGTATATCTTTCGGGGATATCTCCGGGGGTAAATTCACATCCGGCCAGAATCATTAATATTAACGCTGTTAACAGAGACATTGGTCCTATCAACGAAACAGAAGGTTGATTTGAAATATGCGGTTTCAAAACAGGTTATTGGGTTTTTAAAATCTTTAAGTAGTTTATTCGATAGCCAAAAGTAAGAAAAGTATTCCGCATTAATGGTGCAGCACACCCAAAATATCGGTTTATATCTTAACCGCAACGGACGCAAGGAAAAAACGCACTGAAAGGTTAAAATCTTAACCGCAATAGACG
>CAYMXK010000575.1:0-2705 GCA_964393915.1 uncultured Prolixibacteraceae bacterium | reverse complement strand
AAGTTATACTTAATCTTATAATTTGTCCTTAACATGATTACCTGATTTCGGGATGGACAAGATTTATATTATGTATTTTCAACCACTCCCCGGTGTTCGGTGAACCTAAATGGCACAACCAATTATTTCGTGGGTAAGTGTATTTATATCTACCTCTTTTCTATTCATCATGTTATAGTTTTAGTTTCAATCATTGTTTTTCAGTCAAATTCATTTTTGCAATTTCCAAAGCACGGTGAAGTTTATCGGCAAACCACTCCTTAGTTGGCAACTCGGTTAGGTATTGTGCCACACGTATCTGCTTTTCGTCGATCATCAGTATCCCGTTTAAGGGGGTCATTTTCATAAGCCAGTGTTTTAAGGTGAGTCCAACTCAAATGTCTCTGCACTGCGGAGACAATTTGATCTTCGGTAAAAGTCTCTGCACAGCGGAGACAATGTCGTAAATGTTTTTCGGACCAACCCGAACCGAAGTTTTGGGTAAGTTGCACCGACAGTTTAATGATGATTTCTTTACCGTAGGGCGCTCTGTTACCTTCCAAAATGTATGTGTGGATAAAGCTCCCAACTTTGAAATTTAAGCGTGTGGCTTCGGCATTTACAAAAATAGCAACCCGTTTACGTGCTTCTGTAATAAGATGAAAAACAGGGTTATACAAATCAGTAATATCCGAATGAATTATGTCTTTTTCATGTTCGCTCATTCCACAATTCCTTTTAACAGGTTTTCGGTTTCTTGCTCTATGTTATCTGCCAATGCTCTTGGTGGTTGGTGTTTATCGAAGTATTTGGCAAAGTTGATTTCATTGCCAATTTTGGTATCTTTTATATCCCACCAGGCATCAGGGGCAAAAGGTAACACTTCACGTTCAAAGAATTCCTTGATTAAATTTTGTATATTTAAACTCATATTATCAATTTCTTCTTTTTGCAATTTCAAAAATACAGATAATGCCGCAATTTAACTGCGTGTGCGTTGGCAATATTGTCCGCGTTGGCAATGCTTTGGTTTCCGCATTGGCTTCTCGAAGCAATCCTGTCCATCCTGTAATCAAATTAATCCTGTTTAGAATTTTCCTGCAACAACTTCATAAGAGCCCGGACCAACCTTATAGATATGAAAACCATTCTCATACCCTTTGTGCTCTACTCGCCGGACTTGTTTAAAAATTATTTCACAATCCCTGGTTCCCGGAACATAAATGTCTGCAGACGAATTGGGCGGAATCGTCACATTTATTTGCAGTCCGTTGTTCAGCTTTCTCCACTTCGATTCAATTTTTCCATAAGGCGAGTCATAACCTGCTTCCACCCATTCTATGTCATTATTTACAGATGGTTTAATTTTAAAATGTTTAAAGCCCGGATTGTCATCATCTATATTTAATCCGGCAAGCCCTTTATAGAAATAGTCGCCTATGGAACCGAACATGATGTGGTTTAGGGATTGTGATCCATCCCAGTTCTGATACAGCGTATTAGCGCCCAGTTCTTCAATCCAGTAGCCCCAGCCGGGAAAAGTGCGCTTGTTTGCCAATTCAAACAAAACCTTCTCCTGCCCATGCATCATCAAGACATTGATAACGGCCTTTGTTCCCACTACACCGGCATCGATATGTCCGTTGTTCTCCTCTATGTTTTTCAGAAGGTTATTCAGCACCCTTTCCTGATGTTGTTCTTCTGCAAGACCAAAATACAACGCCAATGCCATCGGGGTTTGGCCTCCATGGTCGTATGTCCCTTTTTCAGCGTGGAAATATTTTCTGTTGAAAGCTTTCCTGATTTCAGCGGCAAGCCCGGAATAATAGACTGCATCTTCCTTTTTCCCGACAACTCCGGCCATTTCTGCCATCAATCCGGCAAAATGAAAATAAAAAGCTGATGACAAGTAGTGACCCTGTGTAAGCGGTTTTAACTGCTTGTGGTCATCGATGCCAAAATTGAGCAGATTCCCATCGGAATGGGTGGTGAGGTAGCTGAGGTAGTGTTTGAAACTGCCGTAATATCTTTCGATGATGCTTGTATCGCCTGTAAAGCGGTACATTTGCCATGGAATTTCCAGAAAGGCGCCCTCCCATTGGGGGCCACGTCCTCTTTCGAGGGTTTTGGGGTCCTTGCCAAGCACATAGCCCCATCCGCTGGTTGGGATAATTCCCGGCAATTGTCCGTTGGGGCGCTGTTCATCTGTATAATCATCCATCCATTTCAGATAGGCTCTTACCATATCAAAATTGAAGAGGCCTGTTTCAGCCACCAGCAGGGCATCGCCCGACCACCCCATTTTTTCACGGTGGGGACAATCGGTGGGATAGCCATGGTAATTTCCCAGAAAGGACCACTTCAGGTTTTCATGTATTTTATTGAACAGTTCACTGGAGGATGAAAAATGGCCTTTCTCCCGGAGATCGGTATGAATCACCTGTCCCTGGATATCATGCAACTTTATTGCAGGATCGGAAACAGTCACTTCTACATATTGAAATCCGTGGTAGGTGAATACGGGGTGCCATTGTTCAATGCCTTCTCCTTTGATGATGTACCTGCCGGTCTGGGTATCGCCCGTCCAGATGAAGCGGCTTAACTCCCGTTGATCGAGTGTTCCGTCATCAAAGATCCTCTCCCCGTAGCGCAATGTTACCTGGCTGCCCCGGGGGCCCTGCACCTGAATAATAGCCCATCCGGTAATATTCTGACCAAGGTCAACC
>CAYMXK010000574.1:0-2714 GCA_964393915.1 uncultured Prolixibacteraceae bacterium | reverse complement strand
ATTCTTCGTAAACAGGGGAAAAAACAGGGAATGGCTATCTTTTTCTTCAAATTACGATGCATTGTACCGGATAATTAGCACTGAAGCATTTAAACATCTTGAAAACAGAAAAAACCTGGTAACCGGACTCAGTACTAAAGCTGATTGGCAAGCTTATCAAAATACTACAAAACAGAAATTAAGGTCATCATTATCGAGGTTCGAAAAAAATGCTCTAAATCCAAAAATAACCGGTGTTTTGGAAAGGGAAAATTTCAAGGTTGAAAAAGTCATTTTTGAATCACATCCAGGATTCTTTGTAACGTCCTGTTTGTTTATACCAAAAAAAAGACAGAATCCGGCCCCGGCAATAATTTATTGTTCCGGTCATAATGTATTGGGATTCAGAGGCGAAACATATCAGCATATTATTCTGAATTTGGTTGAAAAGGGATTTATTGTTTTGGCATTCGACCCTATCGGGCAAGGTGAACGACTTCAATACCTTGATATGGTGACAGGGAAATCAGTTATTGGAAGTTCAACTCAGGAACATTCCTATGCAGGTGTTCAAACCTTATTTACCGGCACTTCACTGGCCGATTATTTCATCTGGGATGGGATTAGGGCAGTTGACTTTCTCTCAATGCGAGCAGAAGTAGATATGACCCGTATTGGAATAACAGGGAGATCGGGAGGGGGCACCCAAGCTGCAATGATTGCAGCTTGTGATGATCGCATTTTAGCAGCCGCTCCTGAAAACTATATAACAAATTTCAAAAGGCTCTTTCAAGCCATTGGGCCTCAGGATGCTGAACAAAACCCGTATTTTGGCATTGCAAGAGGAATCGATCACCCCGATTTTATTCATGCCAGGGCTCCTAAGCCAAGCCTTATTATTTCTACAACTAATGATTATTTCAATATTCAGGGAGCACGCGAAACATTTGATGAAGTTAAAAAATCCTACTCTGCATTTGGAATGGCTGATAATGTACAAATGGTCGAGGATTTCGGCAAACATGAAACCACCGTGAATAACAGGCAGGCCATGTATTCATTTTTTCAGAAACATTTATCCTTACCGGGCAATAATGAGGATGTCGGGACCCAGCCATTCGATGCGGAAGAACTCTGGGTAACCCTCACCGGACAGGTTAGCTCTTCAATGCCATGCCATACTATTTTTGATTTAAGTCGAAAATACTCGCCGGGAACTGAATTTCCAAAAGATCGGATAACTGAAAAATTACAAGAACTTTCCGGAATTGAATTTAACCGCAAACTCACTTCGGCAGTATTTACCGGCAACATAGTTGAAGACAACATGACGATTGAAAAGTACTTCCTTGAAAGCCAGTTGGTTGATTATGCTCTGCCGGTATTTGTAATAAAAAAGAAGGAAACAGCAGTGCAGAAAAATTTGGTTTGGTTACATCCCGAAGGGAAGGAGAGAATATTAAACCATAATCTGCTCACTGAAATGTTGGATGCAGGTTATGCAATCATCTCTGCTGATTTACCAGGAATTGGTGAATTAAGAAATCCCGATTTTACCGGAGATGGAACCATCGGACAAGTTCCATTCAATTATGTTTTTGGAGCCAATCTGGTCGGGAAAAGTATTCCCGGAATACAGGCTGAAGGACTCGATTTGCTCGCACAGTTTATCATGAGAGATACTCGGTTTAACAATAATGAATTATATGCTTTGGTTGAGGGAACAACCTATCCGACTTTCCTGCTTTATAATACATTGAAAAACAAATTTACTAAGACATTAATATTCAGCAAGTTTAAGTCAGGAAAGAACCTTATAAATGAGCAATATTACAATCCCGCGGAGGCATTTCATATCATTCCGGGAAGTTTGTTGTATTTCACTTTTGATGATATGCTGATGCTTCTGCCTGAAAATTCAATAAAAATATTGGATCATGACCTTTCCTCAGGTAGCTTAAGCACCTATAAAGATGAAATCAAAAACTACTTTCTTAAGTGAACTAAGAATAGTAAATTGGAAAATATCGGATTCTATCCATATGGACAATTTTTTCTTCCTCAAGGCGTGATTGAATTCAAATGCTTTGATTAATAAATGTTTTAGTATTTAGGGTCTAAACTTTAATTTAATGATTCCCTATTGTTTTCCTTCGGATTTTTAGTATAAGTTACAATGATCTTTTTCGTTTTGCTTTTGACTTTTACAATTAATTCGCTTCCAAGTTTAATTTCATCAAGATTGACCACATATGGATCTTCAATCTTCGAACTTTAGGTTATAATGACTTTCTATAAGTTTAAGATTATTAAAGTACTCAATATAAAACTCAGAATAATCTATCATTGATTGCTGAAATGGCGCAGATTGAACTAAATGTTTATTTCCATCACCCCAAAAAAGCTTAAATGGTACACCCCAAAAAAGATGATTAATGAAACTAAATTCTTCTATTTCATCTTTGATATTTGTACATTTTGGATTATGGAGATAGTCTAGTTTTATGCCAACACTTTTTGTCTCAGTAAAATCAGTTTTTACATTTAGCTGTGTACTCTTTAACTTGAATTGAGCTTCAAAAAAAGGGAATTTGCCAAAGATTTCAACCGTTTTTCCTTCAAACTCAAATCCATTTTCGAATCTAAAATCGACTATACTTGTTTTTATGGGAGAACTTTTTAGAATAATTACTGTATCGTCTAAAGGTAATTTAATTCGACCGATTCGAAAATCA
>CAYMXK010000573.1:0-2714 GCA_964393915.1 uncultured Prolixibacteraceae bacterium | reverse complement strand
GCTGCTATCTACATCATTAATGATTATAACAACCTGGTCTCACGCCGGAGCAAACCCAATGATGTACGAACCTATATGAAAGCGTACAATCAGAAGATCACTGCTATTTTGTTAACGATTTTTTCCACGGTTCTGGGTTTGGTGCCGTTTGTTTGGGGGGGGCAGAATGATGTATTCTGGTTTGCATTTGCCACGGGCGCTATGGGGGGGCTTTTGTTTTCCGTGGTTGCTATAATCATTTACTTACCTTTATTTATGCGGTTTAAAAATGTTTCGGCCCCATAATTTTTTCACTGTTGAGCACGTCCTGGAAAATGGACTGTCCGAGATACCACCAGTACGACAAAAAAAGCAGAACGAGAGTATTTTTTACCCTTATGCTCTGAACGAGAGTAAAATTTCGGTATATTTGCCCTTGTTTTTAATACAAGAGTAAAACTTACACTTGATGAATATGATCAAATTTGACAATAAGACACCATATAACGACTTGCCATTACTTCCGCCAATTGCGGAAATTGAAACGAAAAGCATACTGCGCAAGACCATTTCGGCAGGCAGGGCACTGGCTAAACTGAACGGTACATTGCATAACTTACCAAACCCTGAACTTTTTATAGACACTATTTACTTACAGGAAGCAAAAGCGAGTTCCGAAGTAGAAAACATTATTACCACCAATGACGAACTTTACAAATCATTAGTAGCAGAAAAAAAAATAGAAAATTCAGCCACAAAGGAAGTTTTGAGTTACAAGGAAGCACTTTGGCTAGGTTTCGAGCAGCTAAAGACTAAACCATTTATCACAACAAATCTTTGTATAAAAATTGTTCAATGTATCAAACAAAATAATGCTTCTATCAGGGTTACACCCGGCACAACTTTGAGTAACACAAAAGGTGAAGTCATTTATACGCCGCCTGGTGGCGAAACGGTTATCCGTGAAAAGTTGGCGAATATGGAAAAATTTATCAACGGGGATAACCACATTGACCCTTTAATAAAAATGGCTTTGATGCATTACCAGTTTGAAGCTATACACCCTTTTTATGACGGCAATGGGAGAACAGGACGGATTTTGTTGTTATTATATCTCAAACTATCGGGCTTGTTGGACACCCCCGCCATTTTTCCAAGCGAGTATATCATCAGAAATAAAACAGAATACTATCGAAGATTAAGGAACGTAACTGAAAAAAACGAATGGGAACCTTACATTTTGTATATGTTGGATATGATTGAGGAAACCTCGGAAAACGGTTTGCAACGATTGAACAAAATCACGATGCTTATGGATAAAACAGCGAGTGAAATCAGAACTAATCTTCCCAAAGTTTATTCAAAAGATCTGGTGGAAATTCTATTCCGTTTGCCCTACACCAAACGCCAGCATCTGATTGAAGAAAACATCGGCAATGCAAAAACAGTCGGGAATTACCTGATCGCACTGGAGGAAAACGGATTCTTAAAATCAGTAAAAGTAGGAAAGGAGAAATTATATCTTAACCACCGGCTACTTAAAATACTGGAAGATAAATAACACACTCATCCAATTTTCTACAATCCCGATTTAATCGGGATTTGCTACTCTGTAGCAATTGAGTATGGTTGCGCATCACATATTTGTAGGTCGCCAAAAATACAGCGTACCCAAATATTCTTAGGTCGTCAATGGTGCACCGCAAAATATTTGTAGGTCGTCAATGGTTCAGCGCAAAATATTTGTAGGTCGTATAATATATGTAGGTCGTTAATGGTGCAGAGCACCCAAAATATTTGTAGGTCTTGAATATTTGCAGGTCGTCAAAGGTGCAGCGCACCGAAACAATTAATGCAAGAATTGGTGATTTGATTTAATATGCTTGTGAATGATGTGGTTTCGAGGTTTATGCTTGTATCTTACCATTGTATAAATCTGAAATCGGGAAAATCAAATCATAATCATTCCAATTTAAGTTTCCATCAGTCAATGAAAAATTCGAGAACTTATTTTCATCAAGATATTTTTTAATGGATGGGTGAAGTGATTTTGATAAAAATGGTTTAAAATCAACAAGCTTTTCATTTCCATCGCTAAATTTTATCCGAATAGCATAATCAGACAAATATTTTGCAGAATCAATCCTTATCTGGTCTAATCCTGTTACATGCTCCGTATAATCAACTATTATTCTCATTTTAGTCGTTTTGTAAGAATCTCAAAATCAACATCTTTGTGATACACAAAATAGTTTATCCATTTTTCAACTATCTTGTCCGCATATTTTTCAAGAAAAATCTTGAAATCTGTAAGGTCTTTCCCTTTAAGCGGTCTTGCTCCTGAAATATTCGTAATCTTTATCTCTGAAATCTCGCCATTGATAATATAGAACTCCGCCTTACTTTCAAACTCTCCTTTCTTAGCATGAACATGAATCGGTGCATGCTCATTTGAGTAAAAGAAAATAAGAATCCCTAAATATTCGAATATCTTTGGCATTTTCCAATCTATTTTAATTTTTAGCTAATACACATTTACAAAATCTCTTCCTAAACCGGAAATTAATGTTTGTAGTTAGTCTCATACCATGAATCTTAACGTTAGTTTCCCACAAAGATAGATTTTTAAATGCTGTCAGGCAATATTTTTCAGGTTGCTTTTTTGTGGTATAGTCATTAACCGCAAGGACGCAAGGGGAAACCGCAATGAACGCAAAGAAATACAGTTAATTAAA
>CAYMXK010000572.1:0-2720 GCA_964393915.1 uncultured Prolixibacteraceae bacterium | reverse complement strand
AAGGTCACTATTACCGGATTCAAGGGAAATCGTTTTTGATTGAGTTTGATAATGTCCAGAATAAAGCCAATCACATTCATACTGTATGGAGAGATTTTGATGGAGATTTTGGAAGAAACCTAATAAGAGAACATTATGAAAAATCTCATCACCACGATTAACGAATGCCTGTCTCAACAATCATCGATCCGACAACTGCGGAATAATTCGTAACAGAGTATTGAGTATAACTAGCTTTTGAAACATTCCTGCGGACACGAACAGCCCAGGATGCTGTCACGTATGGACTCGTTTTGAGGTTGCCTTGCGGTAAATCGCACAAAATGCTCATTCTGCTGCTCAAGATTCATTTCCTATTTTATATAGAGGAAGAATCTTCCATCAGTGAATATCTCCGTTCCAGAAAAGCAGAAACCAGAAATAGGTCAGTTAAGGAGAAAGCCGGCATTTGATCCGGGTATACCAAAGGCATTGGAAAGGTCAGCCGCATTGCGCTCAGCATGGAACAGGGCAATACTTATAAAGTGTATTTTATCAGCTGCATCAATTCCTTATCAGTAATATCCTCCCTTGAGGACTTATCGTAGATGGATAAAAGGTAAAGCGCATCGCTGGCA
Source organism: uncultured Prolixibacteraceae bacterium (assembly GCA_964393915.1). Taxonomy (GTDB): domain Bacteria; phylum Bacteroidota; class Bacteroidia; order Bacteroidales; family Prolixibacteraceae; genus UBA1413. The sequence continues at coordinate 2,103 of CAYMXK010000572.1, read as the reverse complement.
ATCTTGATGCAGGTAATTATGCGGGCTCCAGCCGATTTGCCCTTCCCTTTACTGGTGATAGCCATTCTGATTTTAAAGCAATCTTTTCCCAGTGATACTCCCTGAAAAGGATCCTCCTTAAGGGTAGCAAATAATTCGCTCAAATCATTTTTTAGAGACTTGTATTTTTTGAAAAGGGATTTGGCTTCCTTCTCAAAGTTGGGAGTTAAAATCAGTCTATAGCTCATTCAAAAAATCAGCAGCTGATTTACCTTCCATTTTGCCCTTTTCAATCAATTGTGTCTCCCTGAGACCTTGCTTGACACTCTCCCATTGCTTTCTTTTGGGCTGACTTAACTGGGATTCCGTCATCAAAAGCTTACTCTTTTTCTCATTAATCCTTACGAAAGGAAAACTTCGGATCACTTTCATGAAAAAGCGATATTCTTTCTCCGGTATGTCAATAACAATCTGTTTCATGTTTCCTCATAATTTCTTCAAAATTAGCCAAAAAAAATCAAACCCGGTAAACAAACAGGAGGTTATCGGTTTCAATCCATCATTACACAAAATAAAAACACAAATAGGATACCATATTTTTATGGCTTATGTAAAAAAAAAAGGAACCGGCCATCCCTGACCGGTTCTTTTCAAAAATTGAATCAAGGTCGTCCCCGTTCAAACGTAGATTTCCATCGGGTGGACTACCCACGATATCACTTAACCCACGTTCAATTCCGGAAATATAGCTCTTTTTTGTACCAGTCCTCTCAGCCAGCTCTTCCTGGGTTATGTTTGTTTTCTGGCTTCCTTAAGCATAACACCCAATCTGAATGCTAAAGAATCCATTCAACTGCCCGCAGCTCCGCAAGGGAAAGCCCAAGATCTCTTCTGGCATCCAGAAGTTTATCCATCGTGGTGTAGTAATACTCCAACTCAAGGAGATAGTTTAGCAGCGAAATTTCTCCGCCATCCAGGGCTTTCTTCAATAAATCTTCATTGCTGAAAGTTGACAGTGCAACCATATAACTTTCGGCATTTTCCTGTAAGCTGCGTGATTTTTCGAACAAACTTTGCAGTCTGTTGTAAAACTGGATTTTCGTGTCCGCCAATGCTGCCTCAGATGCACTTACCTGAGCTTCGGCCTGTTTAACCCTGTTTTTGTTCTCCCATAAAGGAACCGACACACCCATGGTTATGCCCCTGAATTTTTCACTGCCCACATTTTCACTCATATATCCGGCAGAAAATCCTGGAAGTCCTAAGGCTTTATTCAATTTCACCTGATGTTGCCCCACTTCAATCTGTCCCCTCAAATATTGCAGTACGGGGCTTTTCAATTCCGCCAGACCATACCACTCCTCGAAATCCGGAGGTAACGGTTCGTAAGAAAAATCAGATACCGTAAACTCTATTTCCTTACCACCATTTAAGGCCTTTAATTCGGTTAAAAGGGATGCCCGCTCTGCTTCAATCCGATTGATTTCGTTGCTTAGAGTGGCCAGGTTAAGCTGAGCCTTATTGTACTCCAGAATTCCCACATCCCCTTCATCAAACCTTACCTTCCAGGTTTCGGCAATGCGCCGGGCATTCATCAATCTGCCGGAGTATTCCTTTAATAATGCATTGTAATATACCAGATCGGTGCAGACCTGCCTGGCACGCACCAGCAGAGTGATGCGTTCGGATTTGTATATCAGTTCGATGTTGGCATTTTCCAACCGTGCAATTTTGCCTCTGTAACCGTATGCGGTAGGAAAATCGAAGGACTGGGTAACGCTGATATCATTTCTGTTCCCTATGCGGGAAGGGCTACCCCAAAGGTAATTAAACTCAACCTCGGGATTTGGCAAATAAATTCCTGTCAGGTTATTGAGTTTACTGGCTTCTGTTTGCTCACGCAACGCATGAAGTGCCGTATTGTTTGATTCGATTTCGCTCAAAACAGTTTCCATCCCGTTTTGTGCCAAAACCGGAAATACGAATACCGTGAGCATTATACAAATTACTAACTTATTCATTTTTGTGTTTCCTTTTTTGTAATAACTCATACACAACCGGGACAATAAAAATATTGAGCAGGGTGGAAGTCAATAAACCACCAAGCACCACAACAGCCATCGG
>CAYMXK010000571.1:0-2722 GCA_964393915.1 uncultured Prolixibacteraceae bacterium | reverse complement strand
CATCGACAAGGCAATTGCCTATGCCGGAAGCCATGGTTTTACAGTTGCCACGTTTGGAGATCTCATCCGGGTGCCGGGATCATCATCCACACTCGAAAAAGAGCAGGCCATGGGCGCCGACATCCGCATTGTATTCTCTCCCCTGGATGCAGTTGCCATCGCTGCAAATGAACCCGGACGCACGGTGGTTTTTCTGGCCATCGGATTTGAAACTTCAGCCCCGGGAACTGCCATTGCGGTAAAGGAAGCAGAGCGTCTGGGTCTGGTCAATTTTTTCATTCTGTGTGGCCACAAGCTGATGCCTGCGGCGATGGAGGCAATTATCACCGGTGACGTTGCACTGGATGGATTTATTTGTCCGGGGCATGTAAGTGTGGTTACCGGTTCCGCAATCTTTGATTTTATTGCCCTGAAATATCATATTGGCTGCGTAGTGACAGGCTTCGAGCCCGCCGATATGCTCCAGGCTATACAAATGCTTGCCGTACAGAAGCTGCAAGCTGCACCAAAGGTAGAAATACAGTACCGCCGGGCAGTTACCCGTGGGGGAAACAAGCTGGCTCAGCAGCAGCTGCAGGATGTTTTCCGTACCGAAGATGCCTGGTGGCGCGGCCTAGGGGTTATTCCGGGCAGCGGACTGCAACTGAATGAAAAATACGCCGCTTATGATATTGAAAGGTTTTTCCCTCTGAACCTTCCGGAACAGGAACAGGAAGATGGCTGTATCTGCGGCGACATCCTGCGGGGATTGAAAACTCCCGTTGATTGTAAACTTTTCGCCGGCAGATGCAATCCGGAAAATCCGGTTGGCGCCTGTATGGTTTCAGGAGAGGGGGCGTGTCAAACTTATTACAGATACGAAAGAAATGGCTGAATATATAACGCTTGGTCACGGCAGTGGCGGAAAATTGACCCACGACCTGATAGGCAATTTATTTGCCTTAAAGTTTGGCATGTCTCAACCGATGACTGATTCTGCAGTCCTTTTGCAACCCGGGTTCAGTTTGGCTTTCACAACCGATTCATATGTTGTCGATCCTCTCTTTTTCCCGGGAGGAGACATAGGAAAACTGGCTGTTTGCGGCACAATTAACGATCTTGCCGTTTCGGGTGCTGACCCACTTTGTATCTCGGCTTCTTTTATCTTAGAGGAGGGTTTTTCGTACGTTAGTCTGGAGCGAATTGCAGATTCAATGGCCAGGGAAGCAACCCTTGCCGGAGTATCTGTCGTAACCGGAGATACGAAAGTCGTTGAGAAAGGAAAATGCGACAAAATTTTTATCAACACCTCGGGAATAGGGTTGCTGAAACCAGAGCATATTCCTATAAGTTATGCCAGTGAGGTTAAACCGGGGGATGTGCTGATTGTGAACGGACCCCTTGCCAGTCATGCCGTTGCGGTTATGGCCGCCAGGAACCAGCTCCGGATCTCCGCAGACGTGATCTCCGATTGTGCATCGCTTAACCGGCTGGTCCGGGAGGTATTGGATGCCGGGATAGCCGTAAAATTTATGCGCGATATCACCCGCGGTGGCTTAGCGACTGTTTTGAATGAACTCTCGGGTATAACTGGAACTGGAATATTCGTCAATGAAGAAAATATTCCTGTGGATGAGGCTGTAAGAGGATATTGTGAAATTCTGGGATTCGACCCGTTGTATATGGCCAACGAGGGAAAGCTGCTTATGGTGATCGGCCGGCAGGATGTTGAGAAGACTCTTGAAATATTGAGGAACAATCCCTTGGGCATTGAAAGCCGCGTTATCGGGGAGATGAATACAGCATCCGGGGGGAGGGTGCTTCTGCAAACGATCGCAGGGGGAACCCGTATCCTTGATGTGCTGACCGGAGCCCAACTGCCCAGGATATGCTGAAGGAAATCCGCATAACAGAAAAATACATTCAGTAGTATGCACGAAACACGTATCGCAATGGATCTGGCTGACATGGTCATTGAAGCGGCCCGGCGGGAACATCTCAGGAGGGTTACCAGGGTAAACCTGCAATTCGGTCAGATGGTACAGATCGTTCCCGACATATTCCGTTTCGCTTTTGTGGAGGCTACCTGTGGCACAATTGCCGGGAATTCGGAGGTTGACCTGGAAATTGTTCCGGTGCGCCTTCGTTGCAACAATTGTTTAAAGGATCATGACATGGATGTCATGGTTTTCAGGTGCACTTTCTGCAATTCTGCAGATATCGCAATTATTCAGGGGAAAGAATTGATCATAAAAAGTATTGAAGGAGACTAAACATGGAAATTAAAATTATGAAGAACATCCTCGACAGGAACCAGGATAAGGCCAACGAGGTGAGAATGTTACTGCGCGACCAGAAAGTGATGATGGTGAACCTGATAAGCTCACCGGGTGCCGGCAAAACCTCACTGCTGGAGCGAACCTGCGAACAGCTTGGCGGAACCCTCCGGATCGGAGTTATCGAGGGGGACGTAACCACCGACCGTGACGCGCAGCGTCTTAAAAAATACAACATCCCCATTGTGGTGATCAATACCGAAGGTGGATGTCATCTGGACTCGCACAGCATATCCAAAGTTCTTGGGGAATTCGACCTTGCCGGCCTTGATATATTGTTTGTTGAGAATGTGGGCAATCTTATATGTCCCACGCAGTTTGACCTGGGCGAGAACTTCAAGGTGGCCATCGTGAGTACGACCGAAGGCGATGACAAGCCCATCAAATACCCGATGTTATTCCGGGAG
>CAYMXK010000570.1:0-2743 GCA_964393915.1 uncultured Prolixibacteraceae bacterium | reverse complement strand
ATTATCGGAACGGTTTAAAACACGGAAAATGGTATATCTGGGATGAAAATGGACAACTTTTGTATGAAATGCTTTATTCCAATGGCAATAAAACAGGAACCTGGAAGAAGTTCGCCACCGATGGCAGTCTGCTTAGTTCCCATGATTTCTAAAAACCCCAGGGAAGAAATTCCTTTAGTACGATATCAATGATCTCTTCAGTCTTTTCCGGGTAATTGATTTCAATAGCCTGATCATTCTTTAGCCATTCCTCAATGACAGAAATGCCTCCAGCCTGAAGATTTTCAGCAACAGGTACCCCTAATTTTTTCAGGGCGGCAGCATTGCATTGCTGCTCATACTGGCCATTCATCGGGATCACCATAAGTTTTTTTCCCAAATAAAGAACCTCCGCCGGGGTTTCAAATCCGGCGCCACACAAAACACCCTGACAATTAACCACATGCTGAATAAACATGTTGTTATCAACAGGGAATACTTTTATATTGTCGCACTCATATGCACTCTTCGAGTGTTTTGAAAATACGGTCCAACTTATATCCCTGAATCTGTTCAGGCTTTCAATAATGTTTTTATCACTGTAGGCCGGAAGGTAAACAATATAGTGTCCATTGTTGTAAGCTTTGGCATTCCGGATTTCTGACCGTATGACGGGAGTAAAAACCCCTTCACCGTAAGAAGCAAAATGAAATCCATAGGTCTTATCGGCAGGTGCATAATTCTTAAGTATGAACTCTCCCAATCTGTCATTTTTTTGCGGACGGGGAGCATTTTCGTGCAATACAGCAGACTGGTGACTAAGTGAGACAACTGGCACGTTTTTTATTGCACACGCCCAGGCAGATACCGGTTCAAAATCATTTATGACAAGGTCGTATTTTTCAACAGGCAGTTCTTTAACATCCCGGTACAGTTTAATTAACGCCAGGTTACGGGCAGTTTTCCAGAAGTTAATACCTCCAACCGTGCCAAAAGTAAAACTTAACCCGTGTAATTGGTAATTAACTTCGAAGGGCAGTTGAATATCTGCCTGGGTTCCGCTTATTAATATATCCAGACCGGCTTTTTTCCGAAGTATCGGAATGATTTCTCCGGCTCTTGCAATGTGTCCGTTGCCGGTACCCTGTATAGCATAAAGAACTTTCATACTTTACTGTGTATTATCTCATGAGGAAGATGTTCAAATTCCTCCAGAAATGCTTTAAACAGTTGTTTGTTTTCAAGTTCGATTTTATTCATGTCATCAACCACGGTACTTTCATACAATGATATTTGGTTTGCAACAGGGTCATCAGCATATAAATAAACAGACCAGACCCCGTTATTGTATTCGAGCGAAGACATATTTTCGACCCAGTCACCTGAATTAAGGTATGTTACTTCTTTCCCATGCCTGTCTTTTATCTTTCTGATCTGGGGTTGGTGGATGTGACCGCAAACTACATAATCATAATTGTTATATATGGCAATCTCAGCAGCTGTTTCCTCAAAATTACCAATAAACTTCAGTGCGCTTTTAACTCCGCTTTTAATCCTTTGGGAGAGTGAGATCCGCCCGCGGCCAAGTTTCAGACTGAACCAGTTCATAAGGGTATTCAGAAGAATCAAACTGTCGTATCCGATAGCACCCAGTTTGGCAAGCCATTTAGAATGCTTCATTGTTAAATCAAATACGTCACCGTGAAAAATCCATGCTTTTCTGCCATCAAGGTCAAGCACCAGCTTATTTACTATTTTAAAACTCCCAATCTGGAAACCTTCAAATTTGCGGAACATCTCGTCGTGGTTTCCCGTTACATAATAAATTTTGGATCCCCTGGCGAGCAGACCTGTCAGGTATTTAATAACCTTCATATGTGATTTTGGGAAATAACGCTTGCTAAATTGCCATATATCAATGATATCTCCATTTAGAATGAGAATTTCCGGGTCGATGGTGTTGAGGTAGTTGAGTAATTCCTTTGCCTTGCAGCCATAGGTACCCAGATGAACGTCGGAAATTACCGCAATTTCAACCTTTCTTCTTTTATCTTTTCCCATAAGCTCACAAAATTAATGGAGGATAAAAACCTGTATTTCATTCAGATTAATCTGCAAACTAAGTCAATAACTGCCAGACTAAGAGCATATTAATATGAAGTAATTCAGAAGTTTACAACAATAAAATGTAAACTTACCCATGCAATATTATGTGAATGTTAGATTGAGAAGATTCCCATAAATGTTGCCTGCCAGGAAATTCTGACCAGTGAGAAACTCAGGAACCCATCACACCAGCTTTACAGAGAAGTCTACGGAACCATTAGGATCGTCTGGGTGCCACGGAAAACAGCGTAAAACTATATAGAGAAGTCATGTTGAGGATATGGCCCACCATCCTCATACCGGAAGCCAATCCAGGGCTCTGTTGAAAGCAATCATTTTGAACTTCAGCTTATGTTGAGGTTCAATCTGCTAACTAATCAGGATTCAACTAACCTGTATGCTTTTACCTGATTTTTAAAAAAGGTAGGCACATACATAATTTTGTTTTCAATTGAATAGTCGAGGTCTGCGGCATTCTCTTTCAAAGCCTCAGTATCTGAAAGGACGGTGGTTTCGCCATTTGCTGAAACATAAAAAATTTTGCCGGCCCAGCTTGTACACAAATACCCTCCGTCACCCACCGGTGCAATTGCATCGCCATGACCCATGTTTTCTGCAATTATTTTTACTTCACCCGATTCCAGGTTGATTTCTTTAA
>CAYMXK010000569.1:0-2744 GCA_964393915.1 uncultured Prolixibacteraceae bacterium | reverse complement strand
GGCGATACCCTTCTCTCCGGGATCCCGGAGCCCGTTACGGTTACTGTCACTGAAGACGGAACCTGTGCAGGTTTCATTCCGGCCGGGTTGTGTAATTGCAGGCCAGGGCAAAAGGATGAGGATCAGGAGTGATAATGCGGTATAATGGCACCAATGTTTCATAGCAGATCAGCAATTCAGTTTGACGGATAATAATGCATCATAATAATAGGATTCAGTTGATCAAAAATTATGCAGACGCCTTAAAGTTAAAGAATATAGAGGACAGTATAAATAATATACTGCCCTCTATTCCTAACCAAATCAAATAATTACCAGGGCTTACCTGTTCCCTGTACAATCCAGGGTTTAGACCATTGACTATTTTTTCCTCTCGAAACTGAGTACGGGGTTTCCTGAATGGACTGCAAGGCAGCATCAATACTTGTACTGTTGAAGTTCAGTTCATTGTTTCCATAGATAAACCTTACCGGAAGCACAGGTTGTGGCGATGCGGGCCCTGCCGTGAGAGCAGGAAATCCAGTCCTGCGGAAATCAAACCAGGCTTCCATGGCTGTTGTCCAGCCTGCAATCCATTTCTGGGTGAGAATCTGCTGATCGGTGTTGTTAAATGCAACACCTGGCCTCGCGATGTATGCATCATACTGGGCACCTACACCCCATGTATCCAGAGAGTTTTTCACGCCACTGTTGTAATGTGTCTGGGCATTGCCCACATTGTAACCTTTTCTTGCTGCCTCGGCCAATATGAAGGAGGTCTCAGAAGATGAGGCGAGACGGGCTTTGAGCAGGGGGCCGCTGGACTGACGGAAGACGTTGGCCAGCTGGGACACATGTTGATTCTCAATTTCCTGACCCGGGGTGGGATTGTTGTTGTAGTAATCAGGCTGGAGACTGCCGGAAGGAACTCCCACATATTCATCGGTTTCGATGATCAGCGATGAAGGAATCAGGTTGGGATTGAAATGCCGTGTGAATTTATTTCCGGCAGCTCTTTGAGCCAGGAACCAGAGGTCTTTCTGGAAGGCAACACCCTCCATAACTACACCATTCCTGCGAATGAAAGGATCTACTGCCACCGACAGGTTCGGATCAGCCACCCATTGAACATGTACGGTAGCAAACCAGGCTGGAAGACGGGGATCCTGGTGCTGCTTAAGAAGGTCAATCAACGGTTTGGCAGGTTTGATCCTGCGGAAGTTGGATTGCTCTCCGTCAAAAGCCACAGCAGCCGGCCAAGAGTTGGCAGCGGTCTCTCCCAGCATATTCATCACAGCATCTTCAGCCGGAACTTTTATGTAAATGCCGGTGCTGTACACACTCTCGATACCGGCCTTGGCATATTCAGGAAGTTTGGCTGACACACGCATATAATAACGGAGCATGAGAGTATGGGCAAACTTCTGCCAATTGTCAATGTTTCCGTTATAAAATACATCGTAATTGTTGATCATCCCTGATGCATCTTTCCTTGCGAACAGGGCGGATGCTGCTTTCAGGTCCTCGATTATGCCTTTGTAAATCACCTCCTGGTTGTCATATGGCGGTTGCAGGAATTCCGTTGACTGGTTACCTTTCAGTGCGAAGGTGTACGGAGCATCCCCCCACAGGTCGGTGATGACACCAAATACGAATGCACGCATGGTAAGGGCGATACCCTCCAGGGTGGGATAGTTCATCTCGGCGGAACGCTTTTGCAACAGGTCATTGTTTCTCAGAATGTTAAACCAGGGAATCCAGTCTGTCGGGCCCCAGTCGTAATGGTTGTGGCCGGTATACCAGCCGTCTTTCTGAGTATGCTGTACCACACCAGCGATGTTCCCGTACCCCAGGTCGAGGTAGGCTAATGCCGCACTGGTCATAACATTAGGCAGCAACAGTGTCGGATTTGAAGTTGCCGGATCGATACCGTTAGGGTTCACGTTTATTTCGTCAAGATGGTCGCTGCAGGATACGGCAAACATCAACGACAGAACAAACAACATCTTGGCAAATAAAATATTTCTTTTCATTGTCATCAATGTTTAAAGTTAGAAATTAAAATCAAGTTTAAAGCCAACAGGAATGGTCCATGGCATCACGTTCTGCAGCTCGATACCTTGCCGGAAAGTATTACCTACATTCTGGTATGCTCGTTCCGGGTCGATACCGATCTTTGCAGCGGTCCACAATATGATGTTACGGCTGTACACGGAAAAATTCGCATTCTGGATACCTTTAATATCAGGCAGTTTGTAGGACAGGGATACTTCCCTGAGCTTTACAAAGTCAGAATCAAAGGTGATCTGCTGGTTGTAGCTCCACGGATATTGCGCGGTAGTAGGCCTGATCTGCGTCCCCGTCCCTCCAAGGTGCTCCCTGTAGGTACCATCAGTATTGCGGATTACCCCCGGAATAAATGCACCATCGTATTCCATTACACCGTCATTGTTTGCGTCATGGGCCAAACCACCGCTACTCTGGCTGTAACCTCCGACTCTGGGAAACCAGCCATTTTGCGGGATGATGTATCTCTCAGGATCCGATTTAAGCAGGGCGATGATCTCATCTGGGGTCATAAAGCCACCCGGTACGAGCAGGTCCATCTGCCGCTTGGATTTCCAGTCAGACTCCCCATAGCGATAGGTGTAGGACTGGAATTGTCCGCCATACCTCCAGTCGAAGGTGGCAGCAAGGGTGACCTTCTTATAGTTCAAAGTAAAGTAACCACCCATCAGGAAGCGGGGATTGAAGTTACCCACCTT
>CAYMXK010000568.1:0-2748 GCA_964393915.1 uncultured Prolixibacteraceae bacterium | reverse complement strand
AACCTTCAAATCGGAGAAGTGCAGATAACCGAGCAGCGAAGAAACGGTGGCGGACTGGTACGAATCGACCCGAAACTTACCAACAACCTGACATCGGCGGGAAGCGGCGCTGTTGAGGCCCTGATTAAAACCCTGCCCGGAGTATCATCCAACAATGAACTCAGCTCCCAGTATTCGGTGCGGGGTGGAAATTTCGACGAGAACCTTGTCTATGTGAACGACATTGAGATTTACCGTCCATTCCTGATCAGGGCAGGTCAGCAGGAAGGACTGAGCTTTATCAACAGTGACATGGTTTCCTCCATAGAGTTTTCGGCAGGAGGTTTCAGTGCAAAATATGGCGACAGAATGTCGAGTGTGCTGGATATTAAATACCGACGGCCCAATGAATTCAGAGGATCTGCATCGGTCAGCATGCTCGGGGGTAATGCCCATATCGAAGACCTGGCCTTAAAGGGAAAGTTATCTCACATTACCGGAATACGGTACAAAACCAACCGATACCTGCTGGGAACCCTGGATGAAAAAGGGGAATACAATCCCAGTTTTGTTGATCTTCAAACCCACATTACCTGGCAGATATCAGACAAATTTGACCTCTCTTTTTTGGGCAATATCGCCCAAAATAAATACCAGTTCATCCCTCAAACCAGGGAAACCAGTTTTGGAACCTGGGACATCCCGCTTAATACGACCATCTATTTTCAGGGTAATGAAGTCGATGATTTCATTACCAGCCTGGGGGCGCTAAGTGCCAACTTTCACCCCAACAGTAACCTGAATATGAAATTTATCGCTTCGGCCTACCAGGCCAAAGAAGCAGAAACGTATGATATTCTGGGACAATATTACCTTAACCAGCTCGAACGGAATATGTCATCTGAAGAATTTGGCGACAGCATACTGAACCTGGGTGTAGGCACTTTTATCAACCATGCCCGTAACTACCTCGACGCAAGGGTAATCAGCTTGTCTCACAGGGGTGCCTGGGACGCAGGAAATCATCTGCTCAACTGGGGGGTACAGGTGCAGAACGAACAAATCGACAATAAAATAAACGAGTGGATTTACAGGGATTCCACCGGCTACTCACTACCCTACTCCGACTCCAGGGTGTTGCTTTACTACACGATGAACAGCAAGTCGAAGCTGAATACCAACCGCGTAACAGGCTATATCCAGGACACCTGGCAGCTCCCTGTATCAGGTGGCGGCGATCTTTACATAACAGGAGGGATTAGGGCCCATTACTGGGATTTCAACAATGAACTGCTGCTAAGCCCCAGGGCATCCATCAACTATTTCCCCGACTGGCAGGAAAATTTCTCATTTAAACTATCGGCCGGTATGTATCACCAGCCTGCATTTTTCAAGGAGTTGATCAACCGGCAGGGTGATATTAATTTCGACAATAAATCGCAACGTTCACTCCAGTTGCTTTTAGGTGCCGACTATATTTTTACTGCCTGGGACCGGCCTTTCAGGTTTACTTCAGAGGCGTATTACAAGCACATGACCCGCCTGGTGCCTTATCAGATTGACAATGTCCGCATCAGGTATATCGCAGGACAGGAATCAAAAGGTTATGCCGCCGGTCTTGACATGAAGGTAAACGGTGAATTCGTAAGCGGTGTTCAGTCCTGGGCAAGCCTCTCCGTCATGAAAACCGAGGAAGATATTATTGGCGACAACTTTGGGTATATCCCACGGCCAACAGATCAGCGCTTCAATTTCAGCCTGTTCTTCCAGGACTACCTTCCCGGAAATCCCAACTGGAGGATGCATATGTCTGCATTTTACGGATCACGGCTTCCAACCGGGCCACCTAAATCGGAACGATGGCAGGATACCTTCAGAATGCCACCCTACCGGCGTGTCGACATGGGAATTTCCAAAGTGCTTATCAGTGAAAATAATCCGGTGCAGCGAAAGCATCTCAGCCATATAAAAGACCTTTCTCTCAGTCTTGAGGTATTTAACTTACTCAACATCAACAATACAGTTTCCTATTTCTGGGTAACCAGCAATTGGGGCGATATGTTTGCCGTACCCAATTACCTGACATCCAGAAAGGTAAACCTGAAACTCTCCCTATCATTCTAGCAACGCTTTACATCGACCGGGACATGGTCCGAATCTTCTGAAATGATAATGTTATTGCACATCATATCCTGTTGTGCCAATCTCCGGATTTTGCCCGCCCCGGATGTTGACCATGCAGGCATGCCACTCCGGACCCGGTGAATGAAATACATAACCAAAGGGATTTGCCGTTAATGCGATCCTCCTTTGATTACCCGGAAGACAACTTGTGGCTGTGGTATCAATTGATATTTGATGCAAAATATTTATCTTTCCCCTCAATTAAAATAAAGAGCTATGTATTGCAGGATATTTTCAGCCATTGCATTGTCTGTCATGCTTTATTTGCCGGCCAATGCTCAAAACACGGGGCCAGAGCAACTCTCGGAACAGTTGCGGGACCACGGAAAAAACCTCACTCACCGCCTCGACCAGTTGCAAAAACTCGTAGATGACGTATTGTGGCAGCAAAAAACAGGAGATGTTGCACACATGGACAAACTATACATCTACGGTCCACCACTGTGGAAAGAGAAAAATCCGACTGCAATGGGAGCCGGAAGTCCGGTTAAATTCTTGAACTACGCCTTTTTTCCGGTTGTTCTTGACCCTACAAAAAAATATCCTTTGATATTAATTCCGCATGGAGGGGTCCATGCCGATTTT
>CAYMXK010000567.1:0-2757 GCA_964393915.1 uncultured Prolixibacteraceae bacterium | reverse complement strand
AAAACTGGGCCCAATACCTCCTTACGATGAAATACCTCAGTGAAATGACCTGTGACCAAACTCTGGTAATGTATTCAGGTCATCCTATGGGGCTGTTCCCTTCGCACAGAGATGCTCCCCGGGTTGTGATTACCAACGGAATGATGATCCCCAATTATTCATCAAGGGATGATTATGAGCGACTTAACGCCCTGGGGGTTACGCAATACGGGCAGATGACCGCCGGCTCTTACATGTACATCGGGCCACAGGGAATAGTACACGGTACTACCATCACTTTGCTCAATGCAACCAGACTTCATTCCGGCGGACGTCCTGAAGGAAAGATTTTCGTAACCTCCGGGCTGGGCGGTATGTCGGGGGCACAACCCAAAGCAGCCGTAATTGCCGGGATGATTTGCGTGGTGGCTGAAGTGAACCCGAAGGCCCTGCAAACTAGAATAAACCAGGGATGGGTGGATGAAGTATATGAATCACTGCCTCAACTCATCAGGCGGATGAAGGAAGCCGCCGGCAATAAAGAAGCTGTGTCCCTGGCCTATCCGGGCAATGTGGTTGACCTTTGGGAAGCCCTGGTGATTGAAAATATTCATATTGATCTGGGCTCAGACCAGACTTCCCTGCATAATCCCTTTGCCGGAGGATACTATCCTGCCGGACTGACATTTGAGGAATCAAACCGGATGATGGCAGAAAACCCTGTGCTTTTCAGAGAAAAGGTATGTGAATCGCTTCGCAGGCAGGTTGATGCCATTAACGAGCTTGCTCAACGCGGCATGTATTTCTGGGATTATGGCAATGCATTCCTGCTGGAAGCCGGCCGCGCAGGAGCGGATGTTTTTGAAAAAAACGACAAATACCGTTACCCATCTTATGTTCAGGACATAATGGGACCACTCTACTTTGATTATGGTTTTGGTCCCTTCCGGTGGGTATGCACTTCATGCCATCCTGCTGATCTGGAGGTAACCGATCAAATTGCCGCCGAAGTAATTCAGCAAATGGCCACCACGGCTCCACCTGAGATAAAAACGCAACTGGAAGACAACCTGAAGTGGATAAGGGAAGCCGGCAAAAACAATCTTGTGGTAGGATCTCAGGCACGAATACTCTATGCCGATGCCACAGGAAGGATAGCCATTGCAAAGGCATTCAACGAAGCAATCAGGAACGGGAAAATCAGTGGTCCCATTGTTCTGGGACGCGACCACCACGATGTATCGGGCACCGATTCCCCCTATCGTGAAACTTCGAATATATACGACGGATCACAGTTTACTGCCGATATGGCCGTGCAAAATTTTGCCGGTGACAGCTTCAGGGGTGCAACCTGGGTATCTTTGCACAACGGCGGGGGTGTCGGATGGGGCGAAGTAATCAACGGCGGATTTGGCCTGACCATAGACGGCAGCGATGATGCCGCACGAAGAATACAAAATATGCTGTTCTGGGATGTGAACAACGGAATTGCACGCCGTAGCTGGGCTCAGAACGAGCACGCCATATTTGCTATCCGTAAAGCCATGCAGGAAAATCCGTTGTTGAAGGTCACCCTACCCTATGAGGCTGATAATAAATTGATTGAGCAGGCTTTTAAAATCTTTCCATTCTGAAAACAGGCAAAGCAAAAGCGATCCGTTTCAGCACGCTTGAAGCCATCTGCAAAGCATTGGATTGCCAGCCGGCAGATATTCAGGAATATACAGAATAATTCAGGAAAACATCATATTATAAGGCCTTTGAAGCTCCTGTCGCAATTCGTCCAATCCAAAATTACGGCTTTTCCTTATGAACTCCTTTCCGTCGAAATAAATTACCAGTGTAGGCACGGCAAAAATCCTGTTTTGTGCGGCAATTTCAGGCTGAAGGTTGATTTCCACATACACCAGGCTGATTTCAGAAAATTCTGACATGATTAATTCCATAACCTTTGGCTTCAGCACTTTGCAAACATTGCAATCCGGGGTGGAAAACCAGGCAAGCACAGCCGGTTTGTCAGCCACAAGCTGTTCAAATTCCTGAAGATTTTCAATATTCTGATACATAACCTAATATTGTCCGGTTGCAAGCATTATCAATGTACATTCTTCAATTACTTCAATTCCATTCTTTGAAAGCATGTCAGAAAGTTCCCGATTCTCGGCTCCGGGATTAAATATCACCCGCCTGGGATTCATACTGACAAGAAAATCGTAGTAAGGTTTTTGTCTTGCAGCGCCGATATACATGGTAACGGTATCGATATTTTTCCCTTCCTGCAATTCACGGGAAATGACAACATCTTCAACTTTGCCTTCGCGTAACCCAATTGCAACCACATTGTGCTTATGATGCCTTAAAGCTATTATTGCTTTGTATGAATATCGCCAGGGTTTTGTGCTGGCGCCAATTACAAGCGTTGTCGTAATGTTTTTATTGATGACATTGGTTTTATCTGCCATTCCATGTAATGTTATATTCCTTTGTAAATGAGGGCTATAGCATGTGCTGAAATACCTTCTTCACGCCCTTCAAACCCAAGCTTTTCGGTGGTTGTGGCCTTTACCGACACAGAGTCAGCATCAATTCCCATAACAGTTGCCAGCAGATTCTCCATCTCTGCAATATAAGACCTGAGTTTAGGCTTTTGCGCGCAAACGGTCGAATCAATGTTTTCAATTTCATATCCCTTGGCCCTGATAAGGTCGCAAGTGGTTGTCAGCAGAATTTTGCTATCGATATTTTTATAATCAGAAGAAGTATCCGGAAAATTTGAGC
>CAYMXK010000566.1:0-2766 GCA_964393915.1 uncultured Prolixibacteraceae bacterium | reverse complement strand
TTTCAGGTTATCGTTGGCCATGGCATTGAGGAATAATCCTTTCTCAGCCGGACCTCCGTCGCCATATAAATAAGCATTTGTGGAGCTCATCTTTGCCAGGGTCTGATAGCGCCCTACGGTACGGTTACCGTTGGATCCATAAGAGAGGCGAAACTTCAGGTTGTCAACCCATTCAAAATTGTCTTTGATGAAGTTTTCTTCGCTCAACCGCCATGCAAGGGCTGCCGACGGGAATATTGCGAATTTGTTGTTCTTTCCAAATCCGGAAAATCCGTCGCGGCGTATAGTTCCTGTAAAGCTATAGCGGCTGTTGTAAGTGTAAGCGAGGCGCGCCATCGTGTAAAGGCTCGATTCCTTCCATGCGTCGGAGGCGATAACTTGCCTGGCAGCATCAGCTGCACCCAGAAAATTGTATCCCAAAGCCTGGCTTGAAAAGTCTGAGCCAGATGCAGTTGTCCGCTCCCATTCCCGTTGTTCCACACCATAAACTAATGTGGAATTGACATCGTGCAGGCCAAACGTCCTTTTAAAGGTAAGTATGTGGTCGGACGTCCAAATGTACTGACTGTCGTTTCGCTTACTTGCCGAACCCAGCAGCTCAGCACCCCATGGATTAAAAGTGAAATCCTTATCCATAATCATGTTTTGGGAAAAATTCAGGCGATAGTTCAGACCCTTTATAAACGGAATATCCACATCCGTATAGAAATTTCCGAAGAAATTGTACCGCTTGTCAAGGTTATCCTGCTGACGGGATAAAGCCGGGTTCAGGGTTCCTTTGTAAGGATAGGTGATGTATTCACCCGTTTCCGCATCGACCGAAGGAACAACAGGAGGCAGGGCGCTACTCACAGCTGCAATGCCCGACCAGTCGCTCAGTGTAAAAAATGTCTGTGTCCCAACTCTCAGCCAGTCGGTAATTTTTGTGTCCAGGTTGATCCTGATATTGTAACGATTGTATGTATCATTGATTACCAAATTCTCCTGGTCGGTAAGTCCTACAGACATGAAATAATTGCTTAGTTCGCTCCGCCCTCTGATGCTTACATTATGCATCTGAATGTAAGGATTGTCGGTTGTGCCCAAATCCCACCAGTCGGTTTCAACACCCGCTAAATAACCGTTGACGGCATTGGCGTCCATGAGATATTTGGATACATCCCATGAAGGATTTGGTTGCAATAAATCGGGCCCTGTGCGGCTCAATTCAAGCCACCTGTCGGCAATCAATTGCAGAAAACCTTCCTTGTTCATTGGACGCATCTTGTCGGTTGTGGATTCCTGGAGAGTGTAAGATCCTGAGTATTCGATAATGGGCTTACTCATTGCCTTGACGGTTTTGGAGGTGATGAGTATGACGCCGTTACTTGCCTGAGAACCATATATTGCAGCAGCGCTTGCATCCTTCAAAACGTCTACCGACTCAATATCATTAGGGTTTATGTCCACAAGACTACCGCGATAGATAATACCATCCAATACAATCAGAGGTGATTGTCCCCCTGATATAGAGGTACGGCCACGGATTGTGATTGAAGGATCACTGCCTGCAGTATTTACCGCACCCACATTCAAGCCGGGAACAGTTCCCTGTAAGGATTGTCCTATACTGATACTTGGTGATTCCTGAAGTTTGGAAAGGTCGGCCCGGACAACGGAGCCGGTAATATCACTTTTCCTCATGGTACCATAACCCACAGCCACCACCTCTTCGATCCCGATGATATCTTCTTCCATCGAAACATCAATGTTAGTCCTGCCTGCAACTGCTATCTCCTGCGTCCGCATCCCTACAAACGAAAACACCAAGGTGGCACCTGACGGTATATTGCCAAGTGTGTAGACGCCATCAAAGTTGGTAATAGTTCCCGTTGTAGTACCCTTGACAGCCACAGTTACCCCCGGTAACGTACCGCCCAGTTTGTCGGTCACTGTTCCGGACACAGTGTTTTCAGGTTGCTGGAACAACGAGGGAGAGGCGCTCTCCTTTCGCATCAGGGCAATGTTGTTGTTTAAGACCTGCCAGGTGTAATCCTCACCCAGCAGGGCAAACAAAACCTCTTCAATAGATTTTTCCTCCAGATCGACATTGTATTTTTTAGTCAGGTCGAGCTGGTCGCTTTTAATAAAGAAACCGTAATCGGTTTTTTGCTCAATCTCCCTGAAGATCTCCAGAATGGTTTGGTCCTGTACCTTCAGGTCGATTTTCCCGGTCTGCCCCCGGGTGTTGAAACCCAGTGAAACAAGGGCCATCAGCATCATAAGACTTGTTAGTTTAATCATACGTACAATCTTTTTCATTTGGTACCCATACGGACACCTCATAAATGGTTTTTTTTACATAATTTTGATTTGTTAAATTCAACAATGAAACTGTTACTCGCGGTTTCGGTTAATTTTATAAAGTGCACCCTGGCCGGTGCACTTTTTTATTGTAACCGGATGATGTCTTTTCCTTCTTTTTTCTCTTCGATAGTATATTTAATTTTAGTGGTTATTTTCAGCATTTCCAGTACACTCTTAACGGTAGTGGTCCGCTTCATCACACTGGTATATCTCACTTCGCCTATATCCTTGTTTTCGATAATGATCGTTATTCCGTACCACTTCTCCAGCTCCTCGCAGATTTCGGTAAGTGTCCGGTCAATAAATACAAACTTCCCTTCCATCCAGCCGGTAACCAGGCCAGGGTCGATCCTCTGCACAGAATATTTTCCTGACTTCCTGTTAAAATTAAATGTTTCGCCGGTATCAAGATTCCGGATC
>CAYMXK010000565.1:0-2777 GCA_964393915.1 uncultured Prolixibacteraceae bacterium | reverse complement strand
TCCCGGTGGCGATCACGTAATCGTCAGGCTGTTCCTGCTGAAGAATCAGGTACATGGCCCTGATAAAATCCTTGGCATGTCCCCAGTCGCGGCGGCTCGACAGGTTCCCGACAAACAGCTCCTTCTGCATGCCCAGGGCAATGCGGCTGATGGCGCGGGTTACCTTGCGGGTAACAAAGGTTTCGCCGCGTATCGGACTCTCATGGTTGAACAATATGCCGTTGCTGGCGTGCATATGATATGCCTCGCGGTAATTCACCGAAATCCAGTAGGCATACAGCTTGGCCACCCCGTAGGGCGACCGGGGGTAAAACGGGGTATTTTCGGTCTGCGGTACCTGCTGTACCATCCCGAAAAGCTCGGAGGTGGATGCCTGGTAAATGCGGGTTTTGGGAATAAGTCCCAGGAGCCGCACGGCCTCCAGAATGCGCAGTGTTCCCAGTCCGTCGGCGTTGGCCACATATTCGGGTGTGTCGAAACTCACCTTCACATGGCTCATGGCTGCCAGGTTGTAGATCTCGTCGGGCTGCACCTCCTGGATAATCCGGGTGATGTTCATCGAATCGGTAAGATCGCCGTAGTGGAGAATAAAATTGCGGTTCTCCACATGGGGATCCTGGTAGATGTGGTCGATGCGGTCGGTGTTGAACATCGACGAGCGGCGCTTAATGCCATGCACGATGTACCCCTTTTTAAGAAGATACTCGCTGAGATAGGCGCCGTCCTGGCCGGTTACTCCGGTGATAAGTGCTGTCTTTTGGGTCATATTGTATGGTGTTATTCACGAATTGCACAAAATTACACAAAATTACACGGCCTCACGGCCTCATTCCCACAAAAGTGGGAATCCATTGAGCTATTTTAGCCACGAATTACACGAATTTAGACTAAAAAAAAAGGATTGCCACAGATTCACAGATTATTATCCCGCGAAAGGGGAAAAGGCGCATGGCGCCGATGAACAATTTTTTATCCACAAATTACACGAATTTACACGAAATGGAAAAAGGCGCATGGCGCCGATCCCGAACTCAGAGAGTGAGTAGAAAACAGCAGTTACAAACATGTTAAAAAGCGCAGAGCGCCGAGGGATAGGAAACAGCAGTTACAACATGAAACACAAAGGCGCATGGCGCCGAAATGGAGCCTGTCCCGAACAGAGAGAGGGAGTAGAAAACGACAGCCCCAACACATAACCGAACTTTGCGTGAAAATGCTGGTTTCCTGCTTTCGCAGGAATGAGGCGGAGCGCTGTTATACCCCCGCAACTCATACTCACGAAAGTGTCTACCCCCGCAACTCATACTCACGAAAGTGGGTATCCGGTAAACCAGGAATTAAACGAAGTGGTTTCCTGCTTTCGCAGGAATGAGGACTGCCGAAAGGAGAAACCCCAATTCAATAGTGGATTCAATCAGGGGTAAAATTCGTGCATTTGTGGCTAACCTTTTTATTTTGGAAAGAATCTGTAGATGTCCTTTCTATGCGAAAATGCAACAAATACAGCTACATTGTTCTCTATAATTAACCCTATGCGATAGTCACCAAAACGAATTCTATATGCCGATTTATGCCCGGAGATTTTTCTGAGGTTGTTAATATCCTTTAGCTCTTTGGCTTCAGAAACACTCGTAACACATTCAACTATCGCATTTGCGAGATATTTATCGTTTACTTTTTTAAAATCCCGCACAAAGGACTTTTCGAATTTGTAATCCATCATTCAGCCAGATTTCTGAGCTCTTTTAAAAATTCAATGTGCTCGCTTTCAGAAAGAAAATCAGAATTATGGTTATTTTTCATTTTCGCCAGTAAAATATCATCATCGTTAATGATACTTATCCCGTCATGATTTTGAGCCATAACCTTTGCTGCAGCAAGTAAGGCTTTTCCTGCCTTTGTGCGCTCATTTACTTTAATGGTGACCATATCATTTGTTTTTTACAAAGTTAAGAATTTTTATAGGGGCTACAACCAACACGTATTTACATGAAAAGAAAATCTATGGATCACGAAATACCCCGGGTTGAAACCTGGGGTTATTGCAGGGAAACTCCTACGGAGTTGCCCCGATTCAATCGGGGGAGCCGAAGCCCCGAAGGATCGTTTGTCATCCCGAGGGGCTTACCCCGAGGGACCGTTTTTGGCTAACTTTTAAATTCCTGCTAAAGCTGCCCAACAAATTCACTGAAATGTAATATCTTCCGGATACTCATCGGAGAAAAAACCAGATGTTCAAAATCCCGCGATTTATGATTGAGGTCTGCTTTATCAAGAACCTCTGCAAAGGCCCGTTTCAGACCCGTGATATTGTCAATGCCACATTTTTTTTGCAAAAAGTCATAGTCTGGCTTTGTCTGCGAAAGCAAAAACATTACATCATAAAAATCCCTGCCCTTCTTACGGGATAACAATGCCGATATTTTCATGGCACATAAAACCTCATCAGTTGGAACAGGAAATCTGAAAAACAGGCCGCAGCCCCTGATTAAGCCCATCTGATGGGGATAATTTATGCCCTGATCCTGACTTTCAATTTTTATCAGGAATCTCTCCTGACGATAACCCGAAAGACCAAGATCAAACAACAACCCCGGAAAGTGAATATTCCGGCGGAAAGCCTGCAGTTTCACATTTTCCTTGTCGCGTATTTCCACATGGTATCCGTTGCGTTTCAAAAATTCAACAATACCATCGGTCATTCTGATCGGGATGAATCATGGGATTATGTCAGTTGATATACATGAATTAATTCTTTGCATCTCTTTTCCAGGGCA
>CAYMXK010000564.1:0-2783 GCA_964393915.1 uncultured Prolixibacteraceae bacterium | reverse complement strand
GCTGCCCCGGGGGCCCTGCACCTGAATAATAGCCCATCCGGTAATATTCTGACCCAGGTCAATCATGGTCACCGTATCATTTATTTGCCAGGTTTTTTCTGGCCTGAGGTTTTGGATTACTCTTGCCGGGGGCATCATTTGTGAGGAGAGAATGCCTTTTGGGCCCTCTACCTTTGCGGCAGGACTCCATGCGGAGTCGTCAAAGCCTGCCTGGTTCCATCCTCTCAGCTCCAGCCGTGCATCATACGTTTCGCCGTTGTGAACACCATCAAAAACTATAGGGCCAGTGGAGAATTTCCAGTTTTCATCACTTTTAACGATCGTCGTTGATCCGTTTTCTCCGGTTACCACCAATTGGCAGATCAATGCCGGCGAGTTTCTCCAGGGTGCCTTGTCGAAGTCCCACGCCTCCCGGGTGTGCTGGTTGTACCAGCCGTTGCCCAGAACCACCCCAATGGCATTGTGGCCATCCTTCAGGTATTCCCCGACATCGTAAGTGACATATTTCACCCGTTTGTCGTACCGTGTTTTCACTGGATCCAGAACGTGATCGCCCACCTTTTTTCCGTTCAGGAAGGCTTCATAATATCCGAGTCCGGATATGTACAGCCTTGCGGAGGCAATCTTTCCCGGCAGTTCAAACTCCTTTCTGAACCAGGGGGCAGGTAAAAGTGGCGGAACAGCTTCCTTATTGTCAATCGCAGCTATCCAACCGGCTTTCCAGTCAGCCTTATCCATCAGACCCATTTCCCACCAGTTGATTTCAGAATAGTTGCCAGGATGTCCATTCTGATCCCATAGCCGGACTTTCCAGTAATATTTTCCGGCAGATGAGAGGTATTTGCCCTTGTATGGAATGTGTACCGACAAATCTGATCCGATTTTTCCGCTGTCCCAGTAATCGGCCTCCCCTTTGAGGAGTTTCTCCGAAGAAGAGGCTACCAGGATCTGGTAGGCAGATTGCTGAAATGAATGGTTGCCGGATGCAGTCTGCCAGCTGAACAGGGGAGTTAAATTTTCGATTCCCAGGGGATTTTCGAGGTAATCAACAGTCAGTCTGATGGCAACCGGTGGGTTGGACCAGGTCAATCCTGTAATAAGGAGACAAATGGATAGTGTAATTACTTTTAACATATTAATCTGGTTTATTTTAAATTGAATCTGAACCCTATGGTCGAAGCCCTGTTCATTCCCGGGTGCATCAGGAAATATTTAACATGCGAGTCATGCTTTTGGGGCCCTCCTTTGATTTTATTTGGCATAAGTCTGACGCCTTGAAATGTTTAATTCAGGTTTTGCAATGCCCCCTCGAATGCCCAGCCCGTAAAGGAGGCGAAATTGCCATCGCGGTATACGTAGACTGATCCGGGATGGGGGTTGCGGTTGCCCGGGTCAACGGCCAGTTTTTCAATAGCTGCCTGAATGTCCTGCTTCATAGGTTGTGCTTCCTTTCCGATCATCTGAACCGTTCGTGCCGCGTACAAAGCCAGCCATAACCGGTCGTCGGTAATCCATTTTTCCAGAACCGGCAGGGCCTCTTTTGGATAACCCAGCTTGCACAGAAGTTCGGCTGCGGCAATCTGAACAGTGGGTGAACTGTCATTGAGCAGTTGGCTGATTTCAGTCAGATGTGTTTTTGATCCGGTGAGGTTGTTGATCAGTCCGGTAACCGCCCAGAAACGCACTCCGCTGTCGGGGTCTGAAAGCCGGGCCGCAATTTCTGATACAGGTGCTTTTCCCACCATCTCCGCGGTTTCGAATATCTTTCCAAGGTCATATCCTGAAGTGTCCTGCGCCATTTCGTAGGAGGTGGTTCCTTCGGAGCGCATCATCATCTCGGGCTCGAACAGGAAACAGGCATCTCGGGTGGAGAGGATTTCCCGTTTCAGTTTTTCACGCATTTCTGCCAATTTACCAGAATATTCCGGGTTATTGGCGAGGTTATTCAGTTCGTCAGAGTCGTTGCGCAGGTCATAGAGTTCTTCCACAGGTTTGGGGTGGAACATGACTTCCCCGGCAGGGGGCATCACGTCTTGCCTTCGTGCGTTCTGCAGTGCCCGGTGGCTCTCCTTCTTCTCGCTGTTGATAATACCCGGCTGGAAATAGGGCAAATGCGGAAGGTAATGGCGGATGTAGATGAAATCCTTGTCGTGAATGGCCCTGGAAACCTCATACATATCATCGGCCCGGTCGCGTGATGCAAAAAGGTAGGCGTGTGGTTCCGGCAGGTTTTCACCCAGGAAAGGTATTCCATTCATGTACTCAGGTAGCGCCACTCCTGCAAGGTTGAGGACAGTCGGGGCAAAATCGACGAAGCTCACCAGGTCGTGGTTATCAGTACCCTGGGTATTTTTGGCAAGATGCTGATATTTTTCGGGTAGCCAGGCAACAAACGGCACCCGCAACCCAGTGATGTTCAGCCAGCGTTTATACCTCGGCAGGCCGTGCCCGTGGTCGGAGAAGAAAAATATGATGGTGTTTTCCATCAACCCGTCTTCTTCCAGGTTTTTAATAATCTGTCCGACTTTTGCGTCCATTGCTGCTGCCAGATCGTAATAACGGGCCCAGATCTCCCGCATTTCGGGCGTTTCGGGGTAGTAGGGCGGCAGGGTAATCTCACTGGATGAGGTCAGTGATTCTGCAGACAGATTTGCCGTCAGATTCTTATGTCGTTCCGAACTGTTTCCCGGCCCCTCGTGCGTATCCCCGATGTTGAAGAAGCTGAAAAAGGGTTGTCCGGACTGTCTTTGCCGCCAGGGGTATAGGTCATCCTTGTGGTAGTC
>CAYMXK010000563.1:0-2790 GCA_964393915.1 uncultured Prolixibacteraceae bacterium | reverse complement strand
GGCCTTGATGAGGAGATCAGGAGGTATCTCCCGTATTGATAGAGCAATGCAACCAGCGACGGGTCCATGTCCTCGTAAAATGAGATCAGCCGCTGGTTGGTTGGCCTCACCGAAAGCTCGGAATTTCCCAGGTCGATACTTACCCGGCCGAATAAGTTACTGTAATCTTTAATGTGGTCCGACTTCAACTTTTTATAGGTTTTCCCTTCCAGGCCGGCAAGATATTCCACACAACGCTCCGCAGGATTTCCGCTGATGTCGTTGTAACTGACAAAACTTGTTGCGGCTACCAGATGTAACGTGGCACCTTTTGCACCGGAAACTTCAATCTGGTTGTCGTTCACGGAGGTTTCTCCCCCTTCGGACAATACTTTTAGCCGCGCTTCGAAAGTAACCTTGCTTTCGGGGTAAGGATAGCCATCCATTCCCTTTTCATGATGATAGTTAGTAGCCTTCCCTCTCAAAATTATTTCATTCCCTTCGGCACTTACCGTATAATTTTTATGCGGCGAGTCAAGTCCGGCGATAAAGTTAATGGTACCTTTTTCAGAAGACTCGAGCCTGACAGTAATGGCCTGACCGGGCTGACTGGCGAATATCTCCCGCTTAAAACTTACACCATCCACCTCATAGGTTACTGTTGACATGGCATTCTCAAGGTTAAGCAAGCGTTGGTAATTGGCCACATTATCATGACCGGGGAACTTGAGAAGAATGTTCCCGAATGGCTGGTAGCAGAACTGTCCGAATGGCTGAGACATAAACTTTTCGTTGGCCAACCGGTGTGCTTCGGGCTGTTTTCCCTCCCAGAGCAAATTTCTTAAGGTATCGAGGTATTGGTGGGCTCCCGGTTTTGCATAGTCGTGCGGCTGCCCCGCCCAGAGGGTTTCTTCATTAAACTGTATGGTTTCACTGGAGGTTCCGCCATATATCATTCCGGCAAGACGTCCGTTTCCTACTGGCAGGGCTTCTGTCCATGTAGTGGCAGGCATATCGTAATGCAATACCAGAGAGGGATTCATTGGCTGCTGTTTTGGGGAATTGCAGGAAAAAAAGATACTCAGGAAGAGAGTAAAGAAAATAGTGATCAGTTTTTTCATCTCATTATGATTGTTAATTAGTAAGGCATATATCTCTTATAATACAGTCAAAATTAAAAACTTTCAGCTTCAACCGATACCCAACAATTATTAAAATTTAGCAGGTAGCTGTCCAATGGTTGCCCGAGCTTATTGCATTATTAGTCTGCTATTAAAAGTCAAAAAATTTAGTGGGCCACCAAGGCACCAAGGCACCAAGTTGTGCAAGGTGTTGAATAACAATTGGTTAATCTTGGTGAATCCTTTGTGTCTTGGTGTCTTGGTGGCAGAAATGGCTTTTCAGAGTAGGCTCAATATTTATTCCGGAAATAATGATCTTTTCATTCGAAATATAAATAAAATATTAACCTTTATTAACACTTCATTTCTCCTGTTTTCTGGTAATAACCATCTATATTTGTTCCATATGTGAAAATCTGTTTCATATATGGAAAAAACCATTAATAATGACGGAGTCAACCTATAAGGTACCTAACCTGGAAAAAGGCATCGCGATTTTGGAATTGCTTGCTTTTACCAACAAGGCGATGACGCTGAACGATATCAAAGCCGAAGTCGATGTTTCTCAAACGACGGTTTACCGCATTTTACATACCCTGGTCAGGCATGGGTACCTTCTCTATAATGATACCTCCAAGAAATATAAAATATCCAGAAAGATGCTCTCCATTGGATTTCAGGCCATTCAGGAACAAAGTCTGCTTGAGGTGGTGCTGCCCAAAATGCGCGAACTGCGCGATGTGGTTAAAGAGTCGGTCTTTTTTGGAGTTATGGGTGAAGAGAAAGGAATATTTATTGAACAGGTATTAGGTACACATACCTTCTGTTTCGTGCTTTCGCCCGGCAAATTATTAGATTTGCACTGCTCTGCCCCAGGAAAAGCGCTGATGGCTTTTATGCCCGAAATATCGCGCAATTCTTACCTTTCGAAGATTCAATACGAAATATACAATGCCAATACCATCCAAAATGAGGAGGCCTATCTGAAGGAGTTGGAAGTGGTGCACAAAAATGGCTATGCAGTCGACATGGAGGAGGAGTTACACGGAGTTGTTTGTGTGGGTGCCCCCATCTTTAACTACAGCAACGCTCCCTGCGGGTCAATCTGGCTTTCCGGTCCAAAAGACAGGTTGCCGAAGACTACTATTATGCAGCATGCAGAGACTATTCTCTCTTTCACGCGCAGCATCTCTTTTGAATTGGGGTACAATAACGGACATGGTTGAAGAAGTATTGAAACTTAATTGCATTTTCTTGCAATGATGGTTAGTGAGTAAGATTAAGTAAAAAGATTGTTGCGATTTACGCTTCATGACTTTCATGTAAAAATTTTGATGATGAATAGTAAGCTGAAATATGGATTCTATGCACTCGCCGGGCTTCTGATGATTTTTGGATTTTCTGACCATCAGCAGGATAGGAAATCAACGCCTGAGTTTCCCACAGATATTAAGGAGGCCTCAGGGTATGGTTTTTTGGTTTCCAACAAGGGAAGCAACTCCGTGGCACTCTATGCTCCCGGGTTTGAGCAGCCCCTGGAGGTCTGGACATTTGACGAGACCCCGACGGGTATTGCCACCCGCGGTGATTACGCATTTATTACCACCTTCAGCAGTGTGGGGAAAGTCCATTTCCTGAACCTGAAGAGTGGCACAGTTGAATTCACCATGGCTGCCGGATCAGGTGCAAG
>CAYMXK010000562.1:0-2799 GCA_964393915.1 uncultured Prolixibacteraceae bacterium | reverse complement strand
ATTTATGTTTTCGCAGGGCCCACCCCTATGAATGCCGTTCAGCGATACAATCTGATGAACGGAGGTGGTTATCTGCCCCCGAAGTGGGGACTGGGATTCACACACCGGGTGCCCACCTTGTACAGCCAGGAGGATATCCTCAGGGAAGCCTCGGAATTTGAACAGCGCAACTTTCCACTCGACTTTATCGGGGTAGAGCCCGGATGGCACAGCATGGCCTATCCCTGTACCTTCGAGTGGGATAAGACCAGGTTTCCCGATCCACAGGGGTTTATTGACCAGCTTGCCGGAAAGGGAATCAGCACAAACCTCTGGCTTAATCCCTACATTTCGCCTACAGCCACTCTATACCCCAGGCTGAAACATCTCTCAGGGTCTCATACCGTCTGGAATGGCATCGTACCTGATTTTACCATGCCGGAGGTTCGTGAAATATTCAGGGAGCATTTCATGGAAAATCATCTCAAATTAGGGGTTGGCGGTTATAAAGTCGACGAAGTCGACGGTTATGACTTCTGGTTGTGGCCGGATGTGGCTACCTTCCCCTCGGGGACAACTGCCGAGCAGATGCGCCAGGTCTACGGAACCCTTTTTCAGCGCATGAGCGCAGGGTGGTTCAGGGAGATAAACCAGAGGACCTACGGACTGGTACGCGCATCTAACGCTGGCGCAAGTTCCTTTCCCTATGTGATCTACAACGATTATTACAGCCATCGCGATTTTATCACTGCCCTCATCAACAGCAGCTTCATAGGGGTGCTCTGGACACCCGAAGTGCGCTCGTCGAAAACTGCCGAAGAATGGCTGCGACGCATGCAATCGGTCTGCTTCTCTCCAATGGCCATGCTCAACGCGTGGGCCGACGGCACCAAACCGTGGTCGTTCCCCGAAGTGGAGAAGGCCGTAAGAGACGTAGCCAATCTGAGAATGCAACTCCTTCCCTATATTTATACCACATTTTCCCAATACCATTTCCAGGGCATTCCTCCCTTCAGGGCCATGAACCTGGTGGAGGGCTTTGCCTGGTCCCCGGCTACTATCCGTGGTGATCTGGATGCCACCGACAATCCTTACGTAATGAGAACAAAGGACGACATCAAAGACCAGTACATGATGGGGGATTATATTCTGGTGGCTCCTATGTTTGCAGGCCAGGAGAGCCGCACCGTTGTTCTTCCCGAAGGAAAGTGGTACGATTTCTATACCGGTGAACCAGCAGGGGAGAATGAAGTGATTGAAGTAAATCCGGGATTGGAAAAAATCCCTCTCTTTGTGAAGGATGGCGGCATTATTCCCATGGTGCCTGCAATGCGTCATGCACCCAAACCGGACACGAAACTGCCCCTCGAGATCAGGCATTACGGAACCGCTGAAGGAAATTTTGATTTGTACGATGACGATGGCAGAACATTTAACTTCGAGAAAGGTGAGTTCTCTAAAACCAGCATCAGGGTGGATAGGGATAAAAAGGGCGTGCTGACTGGCCGGATGTCCAAACCAGAGGCGGGCAAACCCTTCGGTTACGAAGACAATGTTACCTGGAAGTTTATGACAAACATGGAAACAGCATACAGCGATGGCCGCCCGGCAACAAATCTGCGAATGGATGCAAAAGATCATGGAATTGTCCTTAAATATGGCGACGGGCCTGATGAATGCGATATCCTGGGTGCCCGCGATGTGTGGGTTTTTGAAGATAACGGAACTTATTATATGCATTACGATGCATCTGGTCCCAAGGGATGGCTGAGCGCACTTGCCATAAGCAAAGACCTGATTAACTGGGATAAGAAAGGCCCCATCCTGGACTTTGGAGAACCGGGAGAGGAGGATTCAAAATCTGCAGCTTATGGGGTAACCTATCTGGATGGTGAGCAATGGCACATGTTCTATTTGGGCACTCCAAATGTATCCCCGGCTCCCGATCTTGTTCCCTCGTTTCCCTACCTTACCATGAAGGCAAAAGGAGACGGCCCCGCCGGTCCATGGGTTAAACAGAAAGATGTGGTTCCTTTCCGCACTAAACCAGGCACATATTATTCCATAACAGCAAGCCCGGGGCAGGTTATTAAACAGGGTAAAGCGTATCTCCAGTTCTTTAGCGCCACGACTCAAAAGGAGGGGAATCCCAGTGTTCAGCGCACATTAGGGATCGCCCGGACGAACAACCTCGATGGCTCCTGGACAATTGATCCGCATCCAATGGTGCCCATTGAGGAACAGATCGAGAACTCGACACTCTACTTTGAAAAGAGTATTAATACCTGGTTTCTGTTTACCAATCATATCGGTATTGAAAACGGTCATGAATACACCGATGCCATCTGGGTTTACTGGACAAAAAACCTGAACAAATGGAATCCTGCCAACAAAGCAGTCGTCCTTGATGGTAAAAATTGTAAATGGTCAAACAAGTGCATAGGATTGCCATCGGTCGTGAAAGCAGGCAACCGTTTGGCTCTTTTCTATGATGCTCCCGGAGGCAACAGCACCAGTCACATGAAAAGAAGTGTGGGACTGGCATGGTTGGATTTGCCACTGCAAATACCTAAAAAATAAAATGCCACCAGGGCACCAGGGAGAAACCGCAAGGAACTTTCAAATCTTAACCGCAAAGGACGCAAAGTTTTACGCAAAGGACGCAAAAAGTAATTTATAATCTTTTATTCCGGTTTTAATTAATAAATTTTCTTTGCGTTCATTGGTGCGCCACGAGGCGTGCGTAATTATATATTAAATACCTTTAAGGATGAAAGAGCCTTACAACCCAATTTGCCGTTCAGGTTGAAGTGAGCCCGA
>CAYMXK010000561.1:0-2813 GCA_964393915.1 uncultured Prolixibacteraceae bacterium | reverse complement strand
TAATCTACCAGTCAGCAACAAGAAAGAGGTTATATATATTGGCTTCAATTTTAGCTGCATTCCTTTTGTTTATAACAGTGGCACTCTTCATGAGTGATGATTTAATGGGAAACCTTCCGGTCGTTATCGGTTCATACGTCATTTTTGGCCTTATGATTGCCTTGTCGTTATTTACACCTTTAAAAAAGGAAATACATTTGGTCGGCGGAGGCGTAAATCTGACCTTTTTCCAGGATAATCCTTCAACCGAAGAGGTTAGTGCATTTATAAATGAAATTATCAGATTGTCAAAGCAACAGTTATTGAAAAAATACGCCAAAATTGACCCTGAACTACCAGAGGAAACAATGTTTAATCAGCTCAACTGGTTAAAAAACAGGGACCTGATTACTGATGAAGAGTATATTGACCTTAAAAATGAGTACAAAACACAACGGTTAATAAAAGATTATTAAAGGTTCCTCACTGTCGCCATTGCGTAAGGTGAAATCAAACACTAAAAGATAATTGCCATTTATGAATCCCTTGAAATTGATTCAAAAACAGGGTTTTACACGCAAGGAATTTATTTTAACTGACAACACTTTGTCTGTTAAGCAATTTACAATATCAGAGAACAAAGAGTGGATTGTGAGGCTTGAGGACATCGGTCATAAAACAGTTGTGGAAAAGGATACAAGTTACATGAAACAGGGAATCTACATTTCACTTGGTCTGTTTTCTGTATTATTTGTGATAGGGAACGCCGCAGATCATTCAAGCCATATGAAAACCTGGGTCTGGATTTTACTGAGTATGGTCTGGGCCTGGTTTGCCGCTGTTGTGTATCTTTCTCCCCTGAATAACAAGTTACTACTTGGCAGTGGACCTGACGCAATTGAGTTCCTGTCAGATCGTCCATCAGAAAAAGAGGTTCAGGATTTTGTTAACGAGATAATCAAGCGATCATCCCTTGTCCTTCAGAGAAAATATGGCGTTATTATTGATAATTGATGAATCGAGTGTGAATAATGCTGATATTTATAAAGGATTTTGTTTATTTGTGCTTATGCAGACAATAAAAACCATAAAAATATGAAACCACCTTTTAAAGTAATTATTAGTTTACTAACAATCGCACTTTTTGCAATCTCCACACACACAAAAGCAGATGATTTTGAACTCATAAAAGGGAGAGTCGTCGACCAATTGAATCGATCGGGAGTTAATGATGAAAGTATTGCCGGAATAATTGATATAATGAACGAAGACGGCAGTTTTCAGGGCATTAATTATGACGATCTCAGCAGGGAAGCAGGATTTCCACATGGCCGTCATACGAGCAACCTATACAGCCTGGCAAGAGCATACCATAATGAATCATCCGCTTACTACAAAAAAGAAAACATTAAGAATTTAATTATCAGAGGACTCAAGTTCTGGGTGAAACATGATTTTGTTGGTGACAACTGGCATGATAACCAGATCACAACACCGTCCAACCTTGTAAACCTGATGCTTATGATTGGCGATGAGCTGCCAGCCGACCTGGTCAGACAGGCACAACCTATGATTCGCAGGGCCACCATGGTGGAGGTCCCGGGAGTTTTCTACGGAGCCAGGCCAGGGGGCGACAGAATTGCGATTGCAGCCACAGTTGCCAAAAACGCCTTGTTCCTGAACGACAGGGAGACATTCGATGAGGTAATTCAAATTATTGCCGGCGAGATCAGGTTCAATACAGGGAAACGCGGTATGCAGCACGATTACAGTTTCCATCACAGGGAGGACAGAGTCAACAATACAATAAGTTACGGATATGGAAAGTATGCCAACACCTTCGGGGAGTGGTCATCATACGTAGCCAACACCAAATACCAGTTCCCGACCGACAGGATTAACCAGCTTGTCGACTACTACCTGGATGGGATATACAGGCACATGGTATATGGAGTTTACACTGACGTTGCAGCCCACAACAGAAGTATTGCCGGTCAGAGGACCAGCACGCCGGGAGGAACCCTCGAAATAGAGAGATTACTTCAAAGTACAGATTACCGGAGCGATGAGCTTAAAAATATATTGAAATTAAGAAAGGGCGAAAAGGCCAATATCAACTCTTTCGCCAAATTTTTCTGGCAAACGGAACACTTTGCACTCCAGAGGCCCCATTTTTACACAAGCGTCAGAATGCACTCAACAAGAAATGCAACCTATGAGGTTCCCTATAATGGTCCCGGCACAACCACTCATCACAGGGCCGACGGGGCAAATTATCTCAGCATGGATGCTCATGAATATGATGGGATCTGGCCCGTGTATGACTGGCAGAAAGTATCGGGGGCAACCATTATGCAAAAACCTCAGAATCATGTGGAAAAAAGTTATGGTGGGAAAATGCCTGTTCAGATGAAGGGTTTAACAGATTATGTTGGTGGAGTGGATGACGGACTCTTCGGTGCAGTGGCATACGACTTCAAGAGCCCGCACGATCTTCTGGAAGCAAGGAAATCCTGGTTCTTCTTTGACAATGAATATGTCTGCCTGGGCTCAGGAATAAATTCCAGTCCAGACCTTCCTGCATATACCACTATCAATCAGGCTCACCTCAGGGGAGAAGTAAAGGTAAGTCAGCAAGGTCAGACAAAAGTAATTCCCCGCAGCAAAAGCGACCTCAAAAATGTAAAATGGGTACACCACGACAGGGTGGGATATATATTCCCCGAACCGGCTACAGTAAATTTATCCAACAGTGCCCAACAGGGAAGATGGTCTGATATATCAGCCACCAAGAGTGCCTCCCGTGAACTCGTAACACAAGATGTTTTCCTTCT
>CAYMXK010000560.1:0-2826 GCA_964393915.1 uncultured Prolixibacteraceae bacterium | reverse complement strand
CAGGGTAGGGTGGGTTCAACCCATTGGCGCTGATCCACGGCAGAATTTTACGGCCGAAAGCTGGGAAGTATACGGTACCGGTGCATTTCTTCTGGCTGGTAGCGAGGTAATTAAACTGAAACGTTGAACCTTGGTTCTTAAAAACAAAAGAGAGTGTTGCGGCCAGCAACACTCTCTTTTATATCGTAAAGGATAATTATTTCTTTTCAGGTTTTGCTCTTACTGCCGACATGGGCAAGTTGCCATCAGGAGAATTTGCATTTCCTGTTAATTTGTCGCCATCAACTTTAATAAGAACGGGAATGTTTTCATTTTCAATTGTAACCCCGAATTTGAACTGACCTTCGGTAACCTGCAGGTTTTTTACAGGGATGGAATATCCTTGAATCTTTACCTCGCCCACAACTTTGCCTTCTTTTTCCATGAATATTAGTTGTCCCTTTTCATACCCTTGAGGGGCATATTCAACTTTGTAATTCCAGGTTCCCAATAATTTGGCAAACTCATTGGCAGATGCATATCCGGAAATTATTGCCAGTACAATCACAAATAGTAGTTTTCTCATTGATAAAAATTTTAAGTTAATTATGGAAATTTCTTTGTACCAAAATTTCAAAGATAGCATTCTTAATGAATTTTTCACCGGATATAAAACTGTTTGATAAATCTGATTAATTGCTAACAGAAACCCCCAATTATGAATACTAGAAAATATCCCTCATTTTTTCGAAGAAACTCCTTTCCGACTCGGTGGGTCCAGAAGAGAAACTGGCCGATTCCATCAATTTTTCCAGTGTTTTTCTTTCTTCTGAAGTCAGTTTCTGCGGAATCCATACATGAACCTTTACCAACAGGTCGCCTTTGCCATATCCGTTTACATCAGGAAGCCCCTTTCCCCTCAGGCGCAGTATCTTCTCAGGTTGAGTCCCGGGTTCGATTTTGACCTTGACTTTGCCTTCAATGGTGGGGATTTCTGCAGCTGTGCCAAGCGCAATCTGGGGGAAAGAGAGATAAAGGTTGTAAATCAGGTTATTATTGTCCCTGATTAATTCGTTGTGTTCCTCTTCTTCGATCAGCACGAGCAGGTCACCATTAACACCGCCCCTTCTTCCTGTATTCCCTTTGCCTGAAACATTCAGCTGCATACCTTCGCCTACTCCTGCCGGCATGCGGATGGAAATAACCTCTTCGTCGCGCACTACCCCTTCTCCTGCACAATGGACACATTTATTTGTGATCGATTGTCCTTCGCCCTGGCATGTCGGACAGGTGGAGGTTGTCTGCATCTGGCCAAGCATTGTATTGGCAATACGGGTAACATGTCCGCTGCCACGACAGGTGTTACAGGTGGTATAGGATGATCCGTCCCTGGCGCCGGTGCCGTTGCAATGGGTACAGGCAACATATTTCTTGACCTTGATTTTTTTCTCGACGCCGGTGGCAATTTCTTTTAGTGACAATCTGACTTTCACACGGAGATCAGACCCCCTGTTTACGCGCCTTGAACGGCCTCCACGACTGCCGCCGAAACCACCGAAGCCCCCGAATCCGCCAAATGCATCGCCAAACACATCGCCAAACATCGAGAAAATATCGTCCATCGACATATTATGTCCTCCGCCATACCCTCCGCCGGATCCAACCCCGGCATGGCCAAACTGGTCATACCGTTGCTTCTTCTCCGGGTTACTGAGTACTTCATATGCTTCAGCAGCTTCCTTGAATTTTTCTTCGGCCTCCTTGTCATTGGGATTTTTATCCGGATGGAACTGAATGGCTTTTTTCCTGTAAGCTTTCTTTATTTCTTCAGGCGTTGCATTCTTACTTACCTCTAGTATTTCGTAATAATCTCTTTTCGACATTTCTTATGGTTTAATCACCAATTACAACTTTTGCATACCTGATAACCTTGCCGTTCAGCAGATACCCTTTTTGAACAACATCAACTACCTTTCCTTTCAAATCTTCTGCCGGAGCAGGTATTTTTGTTATGGCATCGTGCATATCCACGTTAAAATCCTGACCAATTGCTTCAATTTCGCTCACCTGGTTTGCTTTCAGGAAGTCTTTAAACTTATTGAAAATCAAGAGAAAACCGATTTTTGCAGGATCTTCATCTGCAACTCCGGACATGGTGCCCAATGCCCGGTCGAAATCATCTACTATCGGTAGAATGCTGGTTAAAACCGACTCTCCTCCAGATTTGATAAGCTCGGCTTTTTCTTTAAGGGTGCGTTTTCTGAAGTTGTCGAACTCTGCCTGCAACCTTAAATGTCTGTCGTTTATTTCAGAAAGCTTGTTGCCTAATTCCTCGATCTTTTCAGAGTATTTGTTTTTTTTCAATTTTTTATTCATTCCGGAAATGTGGTCATCATCGGCATCATGAGATTCCTCATGGTGTTCCTGAGTTGAGTTTTCGTTGACTTGTGCATCATCATCAACAGGCTGACCGTTTTTATTTTCTGTTTCCTTTTGTGTTTTTTCTACTGCCATTTCTACACAATTTATATGTTAGCGCTCTATCCTTACCAAAAATGTTGCCATCAATATAAATGGACAATTTGACACCTGTTTAAATGATAAAGATGTCAAATTGTTATAAAGATGTCACCGGGTCTTTTAGGACTGACAATAACCTGGATAACCGGTTCCGAAGAAGTACCGGATACTATTTCAGGAATTTTTCAAGGGTGGCTTCCAGCGCCGGGCCACGGAGGTTTTTTCCAATAATCACCCCATTTTCGTCAAGGAGAAAGTTGGTTGGAATCTGACGTACTCCATATATTGCAGCGTGTTTGCTGTACCAGCCTTTCAGGTCACTGACAT
>CAYMXK010000559.1:0-2827 GCA_964393915.1 uncultured Prolixibacteraceae bacterium | reverse complement strand
GCAGTGGCCAGCAGCCAGCCACCCTGCATAAGTCCCTGGAACCTGACAGGAGCCACTTTCGAGACAAAAGAAAGTCCCATCGGACTAAGGAAAAGCTCTGCAACAGTTAAAATCAGGTAACTGCTCATCAGCCAGTAAGGAAGCACCCTTGAGGAATCAGGGACAGGATTGTACTTGGTGATTCCATTCTCCATGTATTGTAATTCATGGGGGGAGACCAGTCCAAGTGACCCAACCAGGATGACAATAAAGCCAACCGCAGCGATAATCATGCCGATGCCGATCTTTCTTGGCGTCGAAGGTTCCATGTTCCTGCTCCTCAGCCAGGTGAACAAAGCCATAACGGGGAAGGTGAGGGCAACAATAAACAGCGGATTAAACGATTGGAAAACTTCAGGGGCGATAGGGTTACTTGCAGGAAAGGTCATCAGGAAATAACCGGTCAGGCCTCCAAACACCAAAGTCATCGCTGCGCCAATCAGTTTATTTGTTTTGTTCCTGTTGAAAAGCAAAATTATACCGGCTATCGCGCCAATGAACGCGAGAATGGAATCGAGCTGAAAGAAAATATTGGTAAAAGCACCGACCTCTTTCACCGTGTAATCGCGGGCAAAGAAAGTCTGGGTCAGGCCGTTTTGGTGGAATGACATCCAGAAGAAGATAACGACGACGAATACGAGAATGAGGGAAACCACCTTTGGCCGTTCATCCCTTGTGGATATCTGGAACATCATGGCTACGAAACCTATAAACAGTCCAACCGCCATTCCAAGAGCCAGATCATCCAATAAAACATAGAATACAACCGATGTGGCCGCCATTAAACCTGCCGATAAAAGAAAGCTCACCAGATTACCTTTGGCACCTTCGGTATTCTTTTGCCTGGCTACTTTCGCAACGGTAGGCAGAAACTTATTAAAAACAATATAAACCAGCAGGGAAAGTACCATTGCAATAGCGGCTATTCCAAATGCATAATTGTAGCCCTTGGCGAAAGCATTGATATAATCATTGGCGAAGGCAGTCAGGTCCGTTACGCTTTGACCGGATACTTTACCGGCCAGTGCCTGAAACTGGTCGACCTTCTCCAACGTGCCGTTTTTATATGCATGACACATGGCAGGCAGGCTGCCGTCGTGCATAAAACCCTGTGTTTTCAGAAACCAGTTACGGATGTCGGTGGCAACAAAAGGAGCAAAAAAGGCACCAATGTTAATACCCATGTAAAAAATCATAAAGGCTGTATCGCGCACTTTCGAATATTTCGGATTGTCGTACATCTGGCCAACAACAGCCTGCAGGTTGCCCTTGAATAACCCGTTCCCAAAAGCGATGGTGAACAGTCCGATGAGCGTAAGAGCAAGCGGGTTGCCCGGAATTGCCATTACTATGTAACCTGCAAACATTACCACTATCCCGGCAAGAATAACAAACTTGTACTTCCGGGTTGCATCTGCAATTATGCCGCCCATCAGAGCCAGCGCATAAATGCCAAAATAAAACCAGCTGTAAATGTCTCCGGCCTGAGATTCCGAGAGACCGTACTTTGCCTGTAGAAACAACACCAGGATAGCCATCATGGTGTAAAAACCGAACCTCTCTCCCATGTTGGAGAAAAACGCAACGAGTAAGCCTTTCGGATGATTTTTAAACATATCTGTTTCGCTTTAATTAGATTTATTTTTTTGCATCAAAGTGGGGCAAATATAAAATTCTTTTCAGCTCCCGGAGTTGTGTAATTGTCAGAAAAAAAAGTTTTTTTTATCGTTAAGGGACAAAAAAAAATTGCCACCCGAACCTGATGGCAACTTTATCGTAAAATGATGATAACCGTCTAATTATAAAAGGTAATTAACTCTTTAATTGATTTCCGAACTTTGGGTTTGAACTGGTATTTATCATCCGCCGAGCGATATCCGACTGCGACCATTACTACCGAAGAAAGGCCTTTTTCTTTAAGCCCCAGGATCTCGTCATACATCTCCTTTTCGAAACCTTCGATCGGGCAGGCGTCAATCTCTTCAACAGCAGCTGTAACCAGCAAAAATCCCAGGGCAATATAAATTTGTCTCGAAGCCCATTGAAAAAGTGTTTCCTGTGATTTGGAGCTGATGCTCTTAACAATGCGGTTTCTGTAATCAATGAGTGAATCGTAGGAGACATTACGAATAGACATAATCCTCTGGATATACTCCTCCACATGCAAGGGGGATAAATTATTCCGGGCAGCAAAGAGAATAAGCTGCGAAGCATCCGAAACCTGCGACTGATCGCCGGAGACAGTTCTTAGGCGATCTTTCAGTTCCTGGTTTTCGATAACCATCACCTCGAAAGGCTGCATTCCATAGGAAGAGGCAGACAAGTTAACCGACTCCAGCAAGGTATTCAGCTGATTAACAGTAAGCTTTTTGGTTTTATCAAAATCTTTTGTCGCATACCGCCATTTAAGTTGTTCTATGATATTCATTATAATCCTTGTTTAACTTTTATTTTGTATCTATAAACAAAAAAATAAGTAAATAAGTTTTGATCTCTACTATACAAACTTTTATTCCGGAAAGGTCAGCCAACGAGCCGACGAAATATTAACTTTCGCCAAACCGGGAGGGCGGGTATGTCCTGAATATTAAATCGACCCGGGAATCAGGATAAATATTTGCCTGAAATAGAAATTAACTCCTTTTTTACGAAATAGTATCAAAACCGTGAACCTAAGTAGCATTAAAAATTGTTATAGTCGTTTC
The DNA here is from genome assembly GCA_964393915.1 of uncultured Prolixibacteraceae bacterium. GTDB lineage: Bacteria > Bacteroidota > Bacteroidia > Bacteroidales > Prolixibacteraceae > UBA1413. The sequence goes on along the minus strand of CAYMXK010000559.1, from coordinate 83 downwards.
AGGCCTGGGGCCAGTGATGTTTTTTATTGTGTAAATAATTGAAAATGACAAAGAAAACAAAAGAGAAATCAGATTTTTTCAAG
>CAYMXK010000558.1:0-2837 GCA_964393915.1 uncultured Prolixibacteraceae bacterium | reverse complement strand
ATCGCTAACCGGAACTTTTTGAAAGTATAGCTCTTTCACCCCCTCATAAACAATGCCTACATTGTTTTCATCGACCATTGTGAGGCATGAATAACCAAACCCGGCCGGTGCATAGAGTTCAACCTGCAAATTTTCGGGCCAGGTATTGCCTTCATCCAGACTGGTCTTTATGGTCATGTTGGTACGTGAGTTTTTATTGTTTGGATTACTGAAGAAGAGCACCCGTTGTTTGCTGCCGTTGACGGTAAGGTCGGCACCAATAATACTGGCCATGCAGTTGGGCTCCTGGAGGGTCGAATTGGATGTGGGATGTGTGGTCCATGTCTGGCCAAGGTCTTTGGTAACGGATACTGCCCTGCCATTGGTTTCATCCTTTACCCGGCGGTTAAGGTCGTCACGCATATTGAGCATCAGGCTCCCGTCAGTTAGCTGAACGACCTGTGCTTCGGTGGTATTCGGTTTTGCACCAGTACCGATGTGCCAGGTTTTGCCCCCATCTTTGCTGTAAATAATGGTTGAATGGCAGGTATATTGCCCGCCGTCAAGTGCCTTTTCACCAATATCGGCCTTAAATTGCGCCGGAAAAATCAGTGTTCCGTCATTAAGAGTAATTCCCGCACCGGGACCTTGCAGCAGCAACTGCCAGGTGGGATCTTTGATTTGTTCCGTAATGTTTATTGGTTCTGACCATGTAAGGCCGTCATCGGTACTTTTTGCAAGGATAAACTGGCCGGTTTCTTCCGGGCTCATCCCGGGTTTTGATGCCCACCAAAGCATCTGGTCGGGCGATGAACCGCTCATCCAAAGGGCTGCTACCCAGATTGTGCCGGTAGTATGATCATACAATACCGCAGGGTCTCCTATCCCGTTGAGGCGTTCAGACCTGCCGCCCCATTCCCCCATGTCCATGATTACCCGCATGGGTTCCCATGTCTGGCCGCCATCAATACTCCGGCTCATTCCGATATCGACGTCTTCCTGTAAATCTTTACTGTTGTTATACCGGTTGTCATAAACGGCGATCAATGTTCCCTTTCCGGTGGTAATAATTCCCGGTATCCTGTATGTATCGCAGTTGTCCTGTCCGGCTGCCCTGAGCACTACCCCCGGACGGTAAGCAAAGTTTTCCTCAGGTTCGATTACCATTCTTTGCCGTCCACCGAAGTCCAACCTTACTTTTTCTATCAAAATACTTTTTTCCAGAGCTGCATCGACTGGCACGTTGATGTTGATATGGAATGTATGTTCGCCTGGTTCAAGCAAGCGATTTCCTGAGATTTTAACTGAGTATCCTGATTTACCGGAACTTCCAAAGTTTTCTTTCGAGATATCTTCGCCGTTTCTAACAATGTAGTCGGCAATGATTGATGAAACTATCTCCGGATGGCTGTTTTTCTGAAAAAAAAGTTCGATAGTTTTTAACCCGTGTAATTTTTCTGTTTCCGAAACAGACAAGGTGATTTCCAGTACTCCCTGGTTGTCTCTCTCAGTAAACAGGGGGACTTTTTTTAATTTCAACCCGATTGAATCGATTCCGGGTATTTCCATGTTGTTGTCATCCCCTGAACATCCGGCTAATAAAACAGTCAGGAGAACAAATATTGTAAACAGATGTATTTTTCCCATAAATGTTGAGTTGCTTTTCCGGTTTGAGAGGCAATATTACCCTTTTTGCCGAATTTTCTGTAATAGTGTGCGAAGAATATTTGGCAATGAAATTAAGGCCCCATGGAGGAGACCTTAATCCTATTTGTATTTCAATGTCGTTTAGTCACTGACAATAAACTGATTTAAAAGCAATTGAATTCTTAACCACGAAGGGCGCCAAGTATTTCGCAAAGCACACAAAGCGATGTATATGAGGACTTTATATTTGTGATCCTTTGTGCACACTTTGTGGCCTTTGTGGTTAAGAGTAGTTTGAAAATCATGAATCATTCTTAACTAAACGACATTGTATTATTATTCACTATATTTGTACCATATCAGGTACACAAATAAATAATGCAATGGCAATTATTCAGACAACCAGCAGGCAATTCAGGGATAAACAAAAAGATTTTTTCGACCTGGCTGACAAAGGTGAAAAAGTAATAATCAGGAGGGGCAAAAAACAAGCTTATCTACTGACACCGGTTGAAGACAATGATTTATATTTTACTCCGGCAATGCTTGACAAAATCAACCGGTCGCTTAAACAGGCAAAAGAAGGGAAAGTATCGATAGTAAAAACAGAAGAGGAACTAAACCAATTTCTTGACAATTTATGACTTATATCCTCTGTCTTACCGATGAAGCTAAAAAGGACCTTGCCGGATTAAAGAAAAATGAACCAGCAGTATTTATAAAAGCAAAAACTCTTTTAGCTGAACTGCAGAAGCATCCCAGGACAGGAACAGGAAAACCGAAGCCGTTGGGTTACGGGTACAAAGGTTTCTTTTCCCGAAGAATCACCAAAAAACACCGGCTAATTTATTCAATTAATGATGAAGAAATTACTGTGCTGGTAATCGCTGCATCCGGCCATTACCTGGATAAATAAACTTCACTTTAAAGTTTTATGAAATGCAAGGCAGTTATTAAATTTACAACCCAGATATTTTATCTACTTTTGAATCATTACGCAAAACGATTGGTAGATTCACTATGATACTGAAACAAAAACAGGGTGGTAAAAGGAAGGAGTTTGAGATTCAAAATAACTCTACGCTAAGAATAAAAGAGAAAGAATCAGGCGAATTGAAGGAATGGACGGTTAATCTGGAAAATATTGGTTACAGTTTAATCTACCAGTCAGCAACAAGAAAGAGGTTATATATATTGGCTTCAATTTTAGC
>CAYMXK010000557.1:0-2845 GCA_964393915.1 uncultured Prolixibacteraceae bacterium | reverse complement strand
GGCTTACTTCGCTGAAGTTATTCACAAAATTCAACGGATTCTGTATCTCATGGGCGATGCCAGCGGTGAGTTCTCCCAGAGAGGCCATTTTTTCGGCTTGGATGAGTTGGGTTTGCGTGGTTTTTAGTTCGGTATATGCTTTTTCAATTTCTTTGGCATGAATTAATTCCTTCTCACGGTTTTTCTCCCTTTCGACTTTAAGCAACCGATTCCTCTGAAAGCGATCAACACCGAAAATTCCGGCACCAAACAACAATACATAAATACCATAAGCCCACCAAGTACCCCACCAGGGAGGCAGAATGATAATATCAATTTTCTTCTCAGTCCAAACACCATTACTGTTTGCACCTTTTACATGAAAGATATATTTTCCCGGTGGCACATTAAAGTAGTAAACAGTGCGGTCTGTAGCCTGAAGCCAGTTTATGTCATAGTTTTCGAGGTAATAGATTATCTGATTTTGTTCAGGTTTTGCATAATCAATTACACTGATGTCAAAGGAAAAAACATTCTGGTTATATTTTAACTGAATTTCTTTCACGAGGGAAAGGCTTTCTTTCAGCAGACTCCCTTCGCCGGGGGCTACTTTTTGATCGGAAAGGCGAAAACTTGTAATAGCAACTTCAGGTGTCCTTAAATTCCGAGTTAACTCAACAGGTGAAAAAGTAAAATAACCAGTAGCATCTCCAAAATAAATTTCTCCATTGCTCCTTATGAAAGCTGAATTAAGGGTCAAAGTGTCATCATTAATACCGAAATTTTTACCAAAAAGGGTGCTCTCGTTTCGCTGCGCATTGATTTTTACGATTCCCGATGAGGTGCCCAGCCATAAATTTTTCTGGTCATCTTCAACAATGCTTGTTGTTTCAGTTAAACCCGATGGAGAACCTGAGTCGGTATAACGAATAAAATTATCGATGCCGGCATCGTATCGGTAAAATCCATCATTGCCACCTGTCCACAAAACGCCATCGGTATCTTCGTAAATACTCACAATACCGATACCCATTAGATAATTTTTAAATGTTTTATTGTCACGGTCAAAAGAACTTATCCCACCGGTACCCCATGCACCAACCCACAACCTGCCATCTTTATCTTCAAATAAATCGGTAATTAAATTGTCTCCAAAGGGTTCGGTATTTGCAGGATTTTTAAAGTAATGGGTAAACCTGCCTGTTTTACGGTCCATCAGATTCAATCCCTGAAATGTTCCAACCCAGAAATTTCCTTCTTTGTCTTCATATACCCAGGTTACATTATTGTTTGAAAGGCTGTTGCTGTTGTTGGGATCGTTGATATACCTGATAAATTTTTCATTTTTTCTATCCCATAAATTTAATCCACCTGTACTACCAAACCAGATATTACCCTGCTTGTCGGCTCTGATTGAATATACAAGATTTGCATCTGCATTTGCAGGGTTCGGATCAATTAAATGTCGTTCTTCAATGCTGTTTTTAATACGAATGACACCCTGATTAGTGCCCATCCAAAATGTACCGTCGGGCTCTTCATAAAAACTGTTGACATTCGCTGTTGAAATTAATGTGTGTGGGATTTCCTTGTGCAAAGGATCGATGTGGTGGATATTTCCCTGTGTAGAGCCAATCCACAGAATACCATCGCGGGAGGTAAAAGAAGTCCAGGCACCGAGGTCATTAAATCCTTCTGTTGAACCCGCAGTTCTTTTATAGTTTACTACTTTTCCAATGTCAGCACTGAAGTAAAAAAGACCTGCCTCCACAGTTCCATACCAGAGACTTCCAGCTGCATCTTGATTGATAAAAGTAATATGTTCGTAATCAGGACTTGCATTTGTAATGGGGGGGCTGCTTAATTTTTCGGGGTTTGATGGATCGTAAACCAACAGTTCAAAAGTTCCTTCCTTGCGGTTCATTTTGTGTAATCCCAATTTGGAAGTACCAATCCAGAGGTTACCTTGTTTATCCTCAAATATTGCACTTATTTTATTGGTTAACAGGCTTTTACTGCTATTTGGATCGTGCATATACCGGGTAAACTTACCGGTTTCTCTGTCAAACCAATTTAAACCTCCCGCATCGGGCCCTCCACCGTTATCAAGGTAAGGGCTGCCGGTACCAATCCAAAGTCTTCCTTCGCTATCCTCATACATACTGCGTACCTGATTATTGCTGATAGACGTTGTATCATCAGCCGAATATCGATAGTGATTAAATTTGTTTGTTTTTGGGTCATATTGATTCAACCCACCGTGAGTACCAATCCAAAGTGTACCCTGCTTATCTCTCAAAATCACAGTTACAGTATCGTTGCTTAAACTTTCGGAATCATTGGGATTGTGCGTAAAATGGGTAAAGATTCCTGATTCAGGGTCGAAATGATCTAGGCCTTTTCCCAAACTGCCTACCCAAAGGGTACCATCATGATCAGCATAAACCGATTCCAAAAAATTACTCATTATCGAATTCGGATTTAATGGATTGTTTTTGAAGGATGTAACATTTTTACCATCGAAATTGTACAATCCCTTTTTGGTGGCATACCACATAAAACCATTTACATCTTGGGTTATCCCTGTCACAAAGGTGAAATTGCCACCATCGGGAGGCGTTACGCTGTTAAATTCAATTCGCTGACCAAAAGACTGAAAAGATAAAGCAATCAGCAGTAAGAAAATACCTAAAGTGTATTTGAATAGATGTCTCATTGTATCAATTAGGTGTTGTTATGGGTAATTGAATAACAAACTCACAACCTCTTTCTTCTTGAGATTCCAATCTCAATTCCCCTCCATGCGCCTTCACGATATCATCAGATAAGGAAAGTCCCAATCCTGTTCCTTGTCCAGTGGGCTTGG
>CAYMXK010000556.1:0-2853 GCA_964393915.1 uncultured Prolixibacteraceae bacterium | reverse complement strand
ACTGATAAAGATAAGAACGATCTGATATTCAGGCTCATAAATAATTTCATAATGAAATATAAGGAGGCTGAAGCTGTTGCCCGTCGTGAGCGTTTTAACGTAACGATTGGTGATGAGCTACCTGCGGGTATTATTCAGCTTGCCAAAGTGTATATTGCCAAGAAAAGAAAACTCCAGATCGGGGATAAAATGGCTGGTCGTCATGGTAACAAGGGTATTGTTTCACGGATCGTTCGATCCGAAGATATGCCTTTCCTTATCGACGGAACACCAGTTGACATTGTCTTGAACCCGTTAGGCGTGCCATCTCGTATGAATTTAGGACAGATTTATGAAACCGTTCTAGGTTGGGCAGGAAAAGAACTTGGTCTCAAGTTCAGCACACCTATCTTTGATGGAGCTTCACTTGATGAAATTACAGAATATACTGACAAAGCCGGAATTCCGCGTTTTGGTAAAACTGTTCTGCATGACGGTGAAACCGGGGAACCATTTGATCAGCCTGCCACTGTGGGGATTATCTATATGATGAAACTAGGGCACATGGTAGAAGATAAAATGCATGCCAGGTCAATTGGGCCATATTCGCTTATTACGCAACAGCCTTTGGGTGGTAAAGCACAGTTTGGCGGTCAGCGATTTGGTGAAATGGAAGTTTGGGCGCTCGAAGCATTTGGTGCTGCCCATATTTTGCAGGAAATTTTGACAGTGAAATCGGATGATGTAATGGGCAGGGCGAAAGCATATGAAGCAATTGTTAAAGGTGAACCCATGCCTCAGCCCGGTATTCCCGAGTCGTTGAATGTACTCTTACACGAATTACGTGGTCTTGGCCTTAGTGTCAGAATGGAATAATATTTTGAACCCGTATAAATGGTTCTGATTCAATCAAATAACTTTAGCTTATATGGCATTCAGAAAAGATAACAAAGCTAAAAGCAATTTTGCGAAAATTTCGATAAGTCTGGCTTCGCCCGAAGAGATACTTGAACGTTCTCATGGAGAGGTGCTGAAGCCCGAAACTATAAACTACCGGACTTACAAACCCGAAAGGGATGGTTTGTTTTGCGAACGGATTTTTGGCCCGGTAAAAGACTATGAATGTCACTGTGGAAAATACAAGCGAATCCGGTATAAAGGGATCGTTTGTGACCGTTGTGGTGTTGAAGTTACAGAAAAAAAGGTGCGCCGTGAACGCATGGGGCATATATCCCTTGTCGTTCCGGTTGCCCATATCTGGTATTTCAGGTCGTTGCCAAACAAGATTGGATATCTTTTAGGTTTGCCAACCAAGAAGCTTGATTCAATTATCTATTACGAACGGTATGTTGTTGTAAATGCGGGAATTAAAGCGCCTGAAGTGAAATTCCTCGACTTTTTGTCTGAGGAAGAGTACCTTGATATAATGGATTCACTTCCGCGGGAAAACCAACATCTTGAAGACGATGATCCTAATAAGTTTATCGCCCGGATGGGGGCAGATGCGTTGCATGCCATTTTAGGCAGAATCAACCTCGATGATTTGTCTTATGATTTAAGGCACAAGGCAAACACCGAAACATCGCAGCAGAGGAAAAACGAAGCATTGAAACGGCTGCAGGTTGTTGAAGCATTCAGGGCCAGCAAAAAGCTGAACCAGCCTGAATGGATGATCGTGAAAGTTGTACCTGTTATCCCGCCTGACCTGCGCCCTCTGGTGCCGCTCGACGGTGGCAGGTTCGCCACTTCCGACCTGAACGACCTCTATCGCAGGGTGATCATCCGCAACAACCGCCTGAAAAGGCTTATCGAAATCAAGGCGCCTGAGGTAATTCTCCGGAACGAGAAACGAATGCTCCAGGAAGCTGTTGATTCGCTGTTTGATAATTCTCGCAAGGTAAATGCGGTGAAAACTGAAAATAACCGTGCGTTGAAATCATTGTCAGACAGTCTGAAAGGTAAGCAGGGACGATTCCGGCAGAACCTTCTCGGAAAGCGTGTTGACTATTCTGCGCGTTCAGTAATTGTTGTGGGTCCGAAACTTAAACTGCATGAGTGCGGACTACCTAAGGATATGGCTGCCGAGCTGTTCAAACCTTTTGTTATCAGGAAACTGATTGAGAGAGGCATTGTTAAAACAGTAAAGTCGGCCAAGAAAATTGTCGACAGGAAAGATCCTGTAGTTTGGGAAATCCTCGAAAATGTATTGAAGGGGCACCCCGTGCTGCTTAACCGTGCACCTACGCTGCACCGTCTGTCCATTCAGGCATTTCAGCCTGTAATGATCGAAGGTAAGGCCATTCAGCTGCACCCGCTGGTATGTACAGGTTTTAACGCTGACTTTGACGGCGACCAGATGGCAGTTCACCTGCCGTTAGGGAATTCGGCCGTTTTGGAGGCACAGCTGTTAATGCTCTCATCACACAACCTGCTCAACCCAGCCAATGGAGCTCCCATTACCGTTCCTTCCCAGGACATGGTTCTTGGTCTTTATTATATGACCAAGGCTCGTCCGGGAGCTAAAGGTGAAGGGATGATCTTCTATTCGCCCGATGAGGTGGTAATTGCATTTAACGAAGGCGTGGTGACTATGCATACCCCCATTAAGGTTAAAGTAGAAGATGTGGATGAGAAGGGTGAATTCTTCTATCATATCATCGAGACTACAGTTGGACGGATACTCTTTAATGAGCACGTGCCGCGTGGTGTGGGGTACATCAACCAGCTGCTGACGAAAAAGTCGCTTCGGGATATTATAGCTGTTGTATACAAAATTTCGGGAAATGCTGCAACAGTGGCCTTCCTTGATGCGATTAAGGACCTTGGTTACTATTGGGCTTACCGCGGAGGCCTTTCCTTCAACCTTGATGATGT
>CAYMXK010000555.1:0-2861 GCA_964393915.1 uncultured Prolixibacteraceae bacterium | reverse complement strand
AAAGAAACGCGGCATGGTTGTCGATCTGATTGTCGGTTCGGGATGGCCATTCGGAGGTGAATTTTTGTCTGAGGATGAAACCATACAGCGGATAATTGTTAACAAAATTCCCTGTTCCGGGGGCGAGGTTATCAAAGATGGATTGGATGGCTTGTACAGAAAAGCGGTGGCCGCACTCTCCCGAAAATATGAGGCTGCCAAAAGCTATGAAATGGTATTTGTCAGGCTGGTACCTGTAAATCTGCAATCGACATCTGAAATCACAGACCTCACCGCTATGTTCAAAAGCAACAATCAACTGGATTACACTGTCCCGCCCGGCAACTATGACCTGGTTTACGGTATTCTCCAACGCGGCAACAGGGAGGTTATGCACGGTGCTCCGGGAGCCGCTGGCCCGGTGATGAACCATTATGAGAAAAATATAACCCGCGCATACCTGAACCGCTTAAACAAAATAGTTGAGGACACCGGAACTCCCCTGTCTGAACTTGTCAGGGCGCTGTTCTGCGACAGCATTGAGCTGGATGGTGCCAACTGGACGGATGGATTTGGCGAGATTTTCCTCGCAACTTATAACTACAGCATCGAACCCTGGTTCCCATTTGTTTTCTATGATCCTTATACTGGTTATAAGGTGGAGAATTACAGCCCGGAATTCCTGGAAGAAATCAAACGGGTCCGCTACGATTACAATAAATTGCTGGTCGAAGTATTTCTGAAAAATTTCACTCAGGAGTTCCAGGACTTTTGTACTGAAAATGGTGTTCTTTGCCGGTATCAGGCCTACGGTACGCCTTTTTTGATGGGAATGATGGAGGGCAATATGATTGCCGACATCCCTGAAAGCAACAATTGGATCTACTCATCCGATATGGATGCCGAAGAATGGAATTGGAACCAAGGCCATGGATATATGATCTGGAATATGTATGCAGCATCCGGAGGTCATTTAACCGGGAAAAAAGTCATTAGTAACGAGGCCATGACCAACACCAGGGGTGTTTTTAAAGCATCGCTGGAGGAGATAAAGCTGCACGACGATATGAATTTTATTACAGGAATGAACCACTCTGTTTTGCATGGCTATAACTACTCGCCACCAGAAGCGGGTTTCCCCGGCTGGGTCCGGTATGGCAGTTATTTCAGTGAGCAAAATACCTGGTGGCCATATTTTCCTGAATGGACGATGTACAACGCCCGCTTATCGTATGTTTTTCAACAATCGCAACCGGTTAAAAACATTGCTGTTTTGGCCCCGGAAGCCGATATCTGGACAAATCACGGTCTGACCCGCAACCAGTATCATACGCAGCCCTGGTATGGTTACCGGATTTGGGAGCCTATAAGTCAGGCAGGAAGTTCGGCCGATTACATCAGCCAGAAAATCATCCGCGAAAGCACCATGGAAAATGGCACTCTGAGTTTCGGGCCAATGACCTATCAGGCGATTCTCCTTTGCAGCATTCGCTCGCTCGAACCTGAAGCAGCCATGGCATTGCTCAGATTTGTTCAGAATGGAGGTAAACTTGTTGTCATTGACGGGTTGCCCGAACGTTCTCTCTCCCTTCAGAACGCTTCAGCAAACGATTCAATTGTGAAAAGTGTGTTTAATACCATCACAAAGGATTACCCCAAACAACTGTTTCAGGTTAAAAGTCCTGAGTCGGAGTCAGATTTGCTCCCCTGGGCCATTAATGTACTTGAGAAGGTTAATATCCAGACAGATGTAAAAATTGCCATACCGGATAAAAATGTCTTTCAGATTCGAAAAAAGGCAGATGGTGTTGATATCTACTTCTTTACCAATACAAACCGGAATAAGCAGGTAACCATTGATGCTCATTTTCCGGTAAAGAACAAAACACCCTGGGTTTGGAACCCTGAAGAGGGTAAGCGGTATGTATTCACCACCGGGAAAAATAAAAATGAGTTGTCTTTAGTGTTGCCTCCTTTACAATCGCTTTTGCTTGTTTTTGAAGCAGATGATTCGGGAGAACTGTATGAAATGCAAATCCCGGCAGGGGGCACGGCGATTCAGCCCATTGAAGGCCCCTGGCAGGTCAGGTTCGATCATGTTAACGGAGAGAGTTTTGAACGCAGCTTTGAAAGTCTCAGCGAATTCGGCGCTTCACAAAATCAGGAATTAAACTCTTTTGCGGGTGTCGTCACCTACTCCAGGACTTTTAACTCAGATGGTGCGGGTGACTGGATAAGCCTCGGAGATACGAACAAAGGGGTAACCGAAGTACACTTAAATGGGAAAAACGTAGGTCAGAACTGTTATGGAGAGCCTATGTTTAACATCAAAGGTGCGCTTCGGAATGGGGAAAACCTGCTGGAAATTAAATACACTACGGTGCTGAGCAATTATGTGATGAGCCTTGAGAACAATCCCACTGCCTCGAAGTGGACCGCTGGCTACCGGAAAATACCAGTTGGGTTGTCCGGTAATCCGGTTATTTTTTAGGACTTCCTTAAATACCGGATTATTCCATTAAAAATTTGACTATTTTCAGCGGTCTAGGTGTATAGCCGGATGTTGTATTTAAAGTGAATAATAAAATTAGGCCACTATGATAAGTTAAGGTATTTGGGATGCCATCAGGGCACTAAGAAGTCAGGATGTATAAAGTATTGAATGCCAGTTGTATAATCTTGGTGATCCTTAGTGCCTTCGTGCCTTTGTGGCAGAAAGATGCCGTTTTGTAAGGAAAAGTATTCGATTACAATTTAATAGTCAGATCTTATGAAGAAACCAAATTTACTTCCGGTACTGGGGCTGATCTTTTTGCTGGGGCCGCATTTTAAAAATCCTGCCCCCGGTCTGGCCGGTCCCGGCCATTGGAAAAATGTGGAAA
>CAYMXK010000554.1:0-2870 GCA_964393915.1 uncultured Prolixibacteraceae bacterium | reverse complement strand
TGATGCCCACCTGCTTTCTGCACTGCGGCAGGACTCCCTGGGTATTGGCTACAGCAGGGTTTCACAGATTTTCGATCCAACAACCCGGATGCCGGCTGAGGGGATAAAAATCCTGCCTGTTGATCTGAACAACAACGGCAGACTGGATAAAAGTGAACTCATTTATGATAACCTTGATCAGATTATCATTTATGCTGAGAGTACCCGCAAGCCTGCCATTCCAACATTGCAGATCAGTCTGGGCATCAGTGCGGAAAGTCTTTCAAATCCAGACATTGAGCATTTCATCAACTGGGTGAGAGCCGGCGGGCAGAAAGTGAATGTTCAACTTGGCTTCAATGGTATCCGTGAATTAACCCCCGGTGAACTTACCAATAAATAAATCATGGTTTTCCACTTATATTTAATTTCTGTTTTTATGAAAAATGAAACACTCTTATTCGCCAACCCCCTTCTAAATTTCCAAACTGGTTGCAAACTGCGCACGAAAACAGAAAAATTCATGCTTTCCCTTTCTTCCATGTGTTGTATGTGTTGCTGTTAAATCCTTCTTGCAGCTGCACGTACCCGGTGGGCAGAACCCGATAATTCAGGCTACTCAACCGGCAATTCAATTTTTCTCCGGCTTCCGTAAAATGGCTGTCATTGCAGATAACCGTATTGAATCTGGAAATGCCGTTCAGCAGAAGCTGCTTCCGGTTCCATTCCCGGGGAGGCTGCACAAAAGAGTGCCTGAGTTAAAATCATTCCATAATTCTCAAGTTAAAATTATACTCAAAATGAAACGAATATTTACATCATTATACCTGTTGCTCCTGTTGGTGCCATTTTCAGCTCAGCTGAATGCCGGCAACATTGGTTACTTCTTCGGACAAAATCCGAAGTTTAATCCGGCAATACCCTCACCGGAATCATTTTTAGGGTATGAAACCGGGACGCATCATACCCGTTACGATCAGTTGGTGGCCTATTTCAGGGAACTCGACCGGATTTCTGAGAATGCCGAACTCATAACCATTGGCCATACCTACGGAGGAAGACCATTATTGGTATTGGCGGTTTCTTCGAAAGAAAACCTGGCCAACCTGGAAAGCATCAGGCTGAACCACCTGAAAGTTACTGATCCATATTCCTCTTTCGATCACCAGTCCTTGCCCACCATTAATATGCTTGGATTTGGAGTGCATGGCAATGAATCATCGGCTGCCGAGTCGGCCATACTAACTGCCTGGTACCTTTTGGCATCACAGGAAAAGGAGGTAAGCGATTATCTTGATAATGGCATCTATTTTATTGAGCCTTCGCGCAACCCCGACGGGCACGACAGACATGCCCAGTGGGTTAATTCACAGAAAAGTAAAAATCTGGTTTCCGACCCGGCCGATCTGGAACACAACGAAACTTACCCCGGAGGAAGAGGAAACCATTACTGGTTTGACCTGAACCGCGACTGGTTGCCTGCCATTCATGTGGAAAGCAGGGCGCGGCTTGAATTCTTCCATAGCTGGATCCCCCACCTCGCCACCTGTCATCACGAAATGGGCACCAACAACACCTTCTTCTTCGAACCCACAAAGCCTGTCGACCGTGAAAGCCCTATTATTCCACAACCCCATTATGAACTCAATAATAAGTTCGCCAACTATTTTGCCGATGCTCTCGATAATATTGGTTCATTTTACTACACCAAAGAGGATTTCGATAATTTTAATCCTACATTCGGATCTTCGTATCCCGATTACAATGGTTCCCTGGCCATACTTTTTGAACAGGGTTCGTCAAGAGGGCACGTGCAGGAGCGCACGGTGGGTGAAATTACCTTTGAGTCAGCCATCCGTAACCAACTGGTTGCCAGTCTTGCCGCGATTAAAGCTTCTTATGAACTGAGATCAGAATTGATCCTTAACCAAAAGGAATTCTTCAATACCGCTTTGTCAAACGCCGCAGGAAGCAAAGTGAAAGGTTATATTTTTGGTGACAGCGAAGATCAGAACCGCACCCGGTTTTTTGTTGAACTGCTCCAAAGGCACCGTATTGAGGTTTATGAAAACAATCAGTTATATACCTCAGTAAATCACTCCTTTTATCCAGGCCGCTCTTTTGTTGTCCCTGCCGATCAGGCCCAAAACAGGATGGTCGAACTGTTTTTCAACAAGGGCATCAGGGTCCCCGATAGTGTTTTTTACGATGGTTCCACCTGGACAGTAGTTCTGGCATATGGACTGCCATATGCTTCATTAAGCGACAAGCAGTTGCTCTCAGGCAGGAAAGCGATCGTTAAACAGGAAACAATTTCACCGGCAGTTAAAAAGTCGGGCTATGCTTATCTGGTCCGCTGGGACGATAACAATTCCGCTGCATTTTTAAGCAATCTTTTTAAAAGGGAGATTACAGTCTACGCTTCCCTGAAACCTTTCGCATCAAAAATTGATGATGAAGTCCTGGATTTTGGTCACGGAACATTGGTGATTCCTGTGCCTGGACAAAAAATTGGCAGCGATGAGTTGTTTGGCCATCTGTCGGAGCTGGAAAAAACTTTTAATCTCCGTGTTTATCCTGTGGAAACCGGCTACAACGCAACAGGGATCGATTTGGGAAGCAGCAACGTGAAGCCGTTGAAAAAACCTGAAATCCTCATACTTACAGGGCGCGGGATCTCATCACTTGAAACAGGTGAGGCATGGTTCCTTACCGATAATTACCTCGATATTCCGGTTACGCGTGCAGATGTTGCGAATCTGGGAAGATTAAACCTCAACCGTTACAATACGATTATTCTGCCAGGAACTGACAGTCGTTTTGGTAATATCACGGCCGACAAAGCTGCCATTGCCCGGATTGATAACTGGATTACCGAAGGGGGTACCTTA
>CAYMXK010000553.1:0-2881 GCA_964393915.1 uncultured Prolixibacteraceae bacterium | reverse complement strand
TTAATACCGATGGTATGTGGGGTGGATTCTGGAACCTGAGCCAATTGTGGGCTATGGTTTATCCTGAAGTATTCAGTCAGTACCTGCAATCCAACATCGATTTTTACAAGGAAACCGGATGGTTGCACGATGGTGCAGCTGCAGGTGTTTTCACCAATGGCGTACAAACCAATTTCCAGGGGCTGCTTATCGCTTCAGCATACAACTGCGGCTTGCGCGATTTCGACTGGGAGACAGGGTACAAGGCTGCGGTAAAAAATGAACTTAACTACAGTGGGAGAAATCTTGGGAATGGCAAATATGACTTGCATTACTTTGTTAATCAGGGATATGTGCCATACAAGGATACCACCATTTCAAATGGCTGGGTGTTCAATTTCGGTGCATCACACACGCTTGAGTATGCGTTTAGCTCATATGCCGTAGCACAAATGGCAAAAAACATTGGTAACATGGAGGATTACAGCAAACTTATAAAGCAGGCCGGATACTGGGAAAATCTTTTCGACATGGAGACCAAATTCATCCGGCCCAAACTTCCAAATGGGGAATTCATAAAAAACTTCGACCCCATGAAAGCCTGGGATGGTTTTCAGGAAGGAAATGCGTACCAGTTTACCTGGTTTGTGCCGCATGATGTTGAGGGGCTAATGGAAAAAATGGGAAAGGATTTATTTAACGAAAGGCTTGAAAATACTTTTGTGGAAAGCCGTAAATCATTGTTTGGAGGTGGAGAGGAAATAGACAGTTTTTCCGGAGTTGAAATGTTGTACAACCATGGCAACCAGCCATGTCTGCTCCAGCCCTGGCTGTTTAATTACTCTGGCAAACCGTGGCTTACACAAAAATGGACACGCACCATTTGTAACGAATTTTACGGCACCGGACCATTGCATGGTTACGGATTCGGCCAGGATGAGGACCAGGGTCAACTGGGAGCATGGTATGTAATGGCTGCCCTTGGCCTGTTCGATGTGCAGGGCCATGCCGGTGCCAAACCAACCTTCCAGTTTGGCAGTCCGGTGTTTGAAAAAGTTACCATTCAGCTTTCAGACGACCCTCACCATCAACTCATCCTTGAGACTAAAAACAACAGCCAGGAGAACTTTTATATACAGAGTCTGACATTCAACAGTGAACCAATGGAAAACTGCTGGGTAGACCGTAAAACACTGATGCAGGGTGGAAAACTCGTTTTTGAAATGGGAACGGTACCAAACGAAAACTGGGGGGTAAAATCTCCCCCGCCTTCACTGGACACAGATTGGGAATAAATACTTTTTAAATTGATAATTATGAAGAAACTCATTTTATTCATCATTACAGCCGGATTATGGGCATGTACGCCCCAACCTTCTCAAAATGAAGAGTTAATAAAACAGATCCAAACCAATGAATACTTTACTTTTGTAAAAGAGAAAGCCCTGGAGATTGTCAAAACCGGATTTAATGCCGGAGATGGGTACAGTGAAGTATGGATTCGCGATTACAATACGTTCATCGAACTTTCGGCCGAGGTTTTCCCGGAAGAAACACTGAAAGAGAATCTCCGTGTGTTTTTTCGGTTGCAGCGCGAGGATGGAAATATCATTGATGGTTTTATTCCCAGGGAAAAAGCCAAACAGTCAGAGGGTGGGTACGTATATATTTTTACCGATTTGGAGCCCAATTATGCCGGACACAAAAACACGGTGGAAACAGACCATGAAACCTCTTTGGTGCAGGCAGTTTACAAATACGTAACGAAAACCGGTGACACAGATTTTTTAAATGAAAAAATTGGGGACAAAACCGTTGCTGAACGGTTGGAATGGTCGATGGAATTTCTGTTGAACCATCGGTGGAGCAATGAATATGGTCTGATCTGGGGAGCTACCACTGCCGACTGGGGCGATGTGCAACACAGTCATCCATGGGGTGTTTTTATAACCGATGACACAAAATTTTGTCTCGATATATACGATAATGCCATGTTGCTTATTGCCCTCGATAACATGATGGAAATGATACCGGCAACAAAGAATAAATGGGAATCCATCAGAAAAAGTATCGCCGAAAATACCATGAAGTATTTGTGGGATGAGCAGAATCAAAAGTTTATTCCGCATGTCTATCTGGATGGTTCACCTTTCCCGGATGATTTCGACGAGAATGAAATTTACTACCATGGTGGAACGGCTGTGGCGATTGAAGCCGGTTTGCTCTCTAAAAGCCAAATTAAAACGTCATTGGATAAAATGGTTGCCAATGTGAAAGCATCGGGTGCAGGTTCCATCGGATTAACCATGTATCCGCCTTATCCCGAAGGATTTTTTGAAAATAAGAGTATGTATCCATACGGTTATCAGAACGGGGGTGACTGGACCTGGTTTGGCGGACGAATGATTCAGCAGCTTATTAAATATGGGTTTACGCAGGAAGCTTATGAACACATTCAACCCATGGTAAAGCGCGTAAAAGACAACGACGGTTTTTTTGAGTGGTACACTGTAAACAATGAACCCAAAGGGTCAGGCACTTTCCGGGGCTCGGCAGGAGTGCTATGGAAATCCATTCAAATGTTCGAAGAATTCGCTAAAGGCGTTAATCAGTAGTGAGAATTGCGGGAGAAAAGCCAGCCATTAATTAATGTATGATCTTTAAATATATCTTTTACAGCCCTTTGCTTTTCATGGCATGCAGTTGTTCTGAGAGTAAAGAGCAAAGTTCTAAAAATCCCAATATTGTCATCATATATGCCGACGACCTGGGGTATGGCGATGTGCAGTTGCCTGCCCGCGTTTCGGAAATGAAATACCTGATGGAGAAAATCATTTTTGAAGGCAGGAGCAATCCGGGACCAAAACAGGAAAATGATGTGGAAGTGGTTCGGTATTAGCGT
>CAYMXK010000552.1:870-2903 GCA_964393915.1 uncultured Prolixibacteraceae bacterium | reverse complement strand
GTGGGCCAGTACGATGTCCCAGATGCGGTCGATACCTGCACGGAATTCATCACCCGCGTTGTTGACCGCCGGATGGCCGTTATATACTTCGAAAAAACGCAGGGCCGGGGTATTTAACATCATTTCGGCCGTAATGGCCCATGTGAAATTGGGATGCGCCAGCGCGGCATGGGTATTTATTCCGGTTTCAGCGCGGTAATTATCCACATTCAGGACAGTTCCTGCAATCATCCGTTCACGTTCATCCACATTGCCCTTTACCACCGGGAGGACCCTGTTTTGTTCAAATGCCAGCAGGTGAACCGCATGAGGATTTGATATTTCATTTCCCATCATCAGCATAAATTCACCGGGTTTCTCAAACAGACCGCGGAATTCATTCAGGGTTTTCAGGCGTACCAGCACATTACCCTCCGTGGCAGTATCAGGTTTAGTTTCCACCCACTCTTCGCCAAATGCATTTTTATATTTCATGATAGCCTGGTGTTCGGCAGGGAAACTGCGCCATCTCTCCCCCTCAAGGATTAGATTGTGATCGGTCATCACCAGAAAATCGTACCCGTTTTCGCTGTACCACCTGACTACATTTTCAGGAAAATCATCCCCGTCGCTCCAGAAGGTGTGGGTATGCATGTTGCCCCGCAGCCAACGCGTTTCAGGCTGCGAGCAGGAGACAACAAAAAACAGGATCAGCATCAAGATAAAAGGCATAAGCATTGAGGGAAACCTGACGGATAATATTTCTCTCCTTAATTGGCGTAATTGAAAATTCATATTTTCGGAATTTGAAATGATGGATAACTCTTTTTTGATTCTTTTGTAATCATATTATTCAAAAAGTTTCCCAATTTACTAATTTCTTATCAACGGAGTAGCCCATCCTAAAAAAAAGCCCTCATCTTTTCGGCTGAGAAACATATAACTCAGGAAAAATGCCGCCAGGGACAACGGAATTCCCAGCATTAATCTGCCTACGAGCAAGGTATGGTGAACTCCTATCACAGCAGCCAACCTGCTCCACCTTAATATTGTGGGTAAGCACTAATGCAATAAATACTTTCATCCCGATAAACGGTGTGGTTGCCAAAAACCTGTTATGTAATTTTATCTGACTACCTGACTATTCTACAAAATTTTCGGCCAGTTCCCTAAGCGATGAAAGAGTGCTTATCAGGTTATTTTGAATAATCGGATCGATTGCCCAGCGGGGGTATCTGGGTTTTTGTTCCGAGTAAACGGTATATTCCACCCTGCACATGTTATCATTATATTGGCTAATGACCCAGCAGCTGCTCATGTGCGTTATCCGTTCAATACCAGACCTTTCAGGAAGAGAATCAGCAATGCTATTGAGATTCAGCACAAAGCCGTCTCCATTTTCACCAGGCTTACATTGATACCTGATTACACAATCCTGGTTACGCAACGGCCATGGGATCCGATATTGCACATAGGCTAACCAATCATTTTCATTGTTCCTGGAAATTACCGAGTACTCTTTAACTCCCTTCATCCATTGCAAAGAAAATTTCTCATCACTCAAAATGTGAAACAGGGTTGCGGCGCTGCCGGCAACTACAAACTCGGCCCTCATTTCGCGAACGGAATATTTGGCTTGCAGTTTAATGTCGCGGCTCGACAGGGCAATATTTTTTTCCGTCCTGACCAATGTGTAATCAGATTCATTGCGGGGTGGTATTGCATTTAGACTCATCATTGCCAAACCAGTAAGTACCAAAGTCAATAATATCTCTCTCATGGCTATTCTTATTGCTTTATAGTGGTTAAACTAATTCCCATGTGAATAAGTTTTGTTTTTGTTAACATGGGCAATTTGATCCAAACAGGAATTAAACTCAGGAAGAACCAGCAGAATGCCCCAAGAGGAGCTACGCCCAGGTTTAAATGCAAAAACATGAAATTGTTGCCTGATTGGAAGTCAGATGAAACATAAAATTTTTTGCACAGTTTTATGTCCGGGTAAATGTCCGGATTCTAAAAATTATTCTTATTCAGGTCCTTCTTATAGTTCT
>CAYMXK010000552.1:0-860 GCA_964393915.1 uncultured Prolixibacteraceae bacterium | reverse complement strand
AGGAGCTACGTCCAGGTTTAAACGCAAAAACAGGAAATTGTTGCCTGATTGGAAGTCAGATGAAACATAAAATTTATGGCGCCAGTTTTGTATGAGGGTGCAGGCCCGGATTTTAATACTTATTCTTATTCATGTCCTTCTTATAGTTCTTTAACATCTTTCCAAACCCTCTTGCCCGTTTTCGTCTTTCCTCAAGAGTTGATTCGTAATGGGCTTTTTCACGTTCCAGTTTAAGGAAATTTTCATATGCGGCGTTGTCGATTTTCCCGTTTTCAACAGCCTCCAAAACGCTGCAACCCTTCTCCCCGGTGTGGGTGCAATCTTTGAACCGGCAATTCCCGGAAAGTTCCAGAATCCGGTCGAAGGTGATTTCCAATCCGTTTTCAGAATCGGTAATCCCCACTTCCCGCATCCCGGGATTATCAATTAAGATGCCGCCGTTATCAAGTACGATCAACTCCCTGTGACTGGTAATATGCCTTCCACGGTTAATACTCTGGCTGATGGATCCCGTCTGCATAACAGACCTGCCGGCAAGGTTATTCAGCAGGGTAGATTTACCCACCCCCGAAGAACCCATAAGACAATAGGTTTTCCCCCTTTCAATAACAGCTTCTATTTTGTCGTACCCATCGTGCGACTCGTTGCTGATGGGAATAACCGGAACACTATGAATGCGGGCCGTTATATTTGTCAACATTTCAGCAAGACGGTTTCCGGATATTAAATCGGTTTTGCTGAGCACAATCATGGGACTTACCTTAGAAGAATTGCAAATGGTCAGGTACCTTTCAAGCCGGTTGATATTAAAATCGCGGTCAACGGCCTGGACAATCAGGGCATAATCGACGTTTGCCGCG
>CAYMXK010000551.1:0-2906 GCA_964393915.1 uncultured Prolixibacteraceae bacterium | reverse complement strand
AAATCCTTCATAAAAATATTAACGTCCCATTGACTTGTTACCGGCTGCCGGGAAAAAGGCAGAATGGGCATGTAGGGATACGGGCCAAACTCCGTGGTAATGGTAAACACCTTCCTGTCTGCTTCCCGGTTAATGTCAATGATCTTTCTCCACCATCCCAGATGAATCTGAAGCGCCTCCTGCCATTCAGGAACACGCGGATCGGGAACCTGCGGCCCTTCGGGGAATCCTACCCGTGCATGAATATGTTCGGTTCTTGAAATGGCCAGGTCGACGGCATCAGCCTGATCCTGTAAATAGGATTCGGCAACATTGCACCAGTGTGAAACATCGAATCCAATACGCAGATCAGGAAGTTTTTTTAAATAACCCTCCATGACGTGGGCGGCAAAACTGAATTTGCCCCTGTGTATCTCGTGAATTATTTTTATGTTGTATTTATGCGATATCTCATCTGCAATCTTGATTAATTCAGTGTTTTGATCAAAGGTGAAATAGTCTTTCCCTGTTTGTGAATTGATAAATAATGGGTTAGCAGTTACCAGGTTTTCAAGCCTTTGCCTGTATTCCGCTTTATGATCATCAAAATTGCGTGTGGAGGTTTCCCAATGCTGGGCTATTAATTCCAGGCCATGTTTTTCAATCAGTTTAAGAATATTCGTCTTTTCATTCTGATCATGTGGCAGCCCCATCTCAACGCCATCGTACCCGGCACCTACTACTTTTCCGAAAAATGTTTCTTTTTCCAGTTCTTCTGAGCCCCACAACGGGCAAAAATATTTAAGTTCCATAACTTCGATTTTTAGTAAAAAAATAATAAGACTTACGCATCCAGTATTATATCTGAATCGGGAAAACACGAACAAGGCAGGCATTTGCCTTTTGCAGGTGTAGTTGCCGTTTTGTAGTTGTAATCAACTTTTCCTTCAATGAGATTTGTACTGCAGGCGCCACATTCACCGAACATGCACCCGGCTTCCATGCGGATCCCATTTGATTCAGCAAATTCAAGAAGGTTTCGGTACTCATTATCCCATTCCACTATTCTGTCAGATTTTTTGAAATGCACCTGTACTGTTTTACCTTGATCCTCCCGGTTTTTCCCTTTTTGAATGCTCTTAAAATCTTCAATCTGAACTGTACTTTTATTGCCTTTCCATTTCGCAATTTCCTCAACCAACATTTGGGTCATTGTCTGGGGTCCGCATATATAAAAATCAAAATGGCTGTTGCCTGGAAGAATTTCCTTTAAAGAATTTATATCCAGCCGTTTGTAAAAACATTTCCATATTTTGCACATCTCATCTCCTTCCTCCGCGGTTTCCCGGCTGAAAAACACAAATACCTTTAAATTAGGATTATGCTTACAAAGTTGGACTACTTCATCCTTAAAATTCAACAGGCTTCTTTCCCTGACTGCCAGAATTAAGTAAATGTCATCCTTGGTCTTTTTCAATGATTTCAACATCGACAGAATGGGTGTAATACCAATACCGCCGGCAACAAAAACCCCGGGCTTCTTACTCTTGTACTTATAAACAAAAGATCCTTTGGGCCCTCTTGCTTCTATTACATCGCCCTCCTTCAGTCCATCATGCAATGCATTGGAAACGAGCCCTCCGCTCTCCTTTTTTACAGAAATCCGGTATACATTATTTTCAAAAGTATTTGATATGGTGTAATTTCTCAATGCATATTTAATTTCCGAATTCTCATTTTGCTGATCCAGATACAATTTCTTGTTCAATAACGGAACTTTTATTGTCAGGTACTGTCCGGCAAGATTTGTTTTCAGTTCTTTACCATCGATACTTTCTAAGTAAAACGACTTTACTTCCGGCGTTTCATCCACCACCTTTGCCACCCTCAATTTATAAAAAGCAAATGCAGCAGCCCGTTTCTCGGTTTGAGTCTGAGAGCCATCTTCAAAAATTCCCAACCACTTATCCAATGGGATAGTAGATTCGCCATAATTGCATTCAAATAAGCGGTGGTGCAAATAGTGAAAATATGAACCAAACGATAGAAATTTCCCCAATTTGCCTTCGAAACCGGTGTGTCCGGGAGCTGGTGTTAATGCAGTATGCTGCGAATTAAAGAGGAAATGCAGCGGATGCGAGGGTACAACCCAATGGATAAGGACAACCGAAAAATAGAGAAGGTGTTCAACCGGGTGCATTGCCAATCCCGACCATGGCCCGGGATTGATATTATAATGATGCAGGTAATGGACCCTGTCATACAAAGGTTTCCAGTGAATTAACCGGTGGATGAAATAAAAATGAAACTCCCTCCAAAATGGGATAAGCAAAAAGATGAGGACAAACCAAACAGGATGTGTCTGAAAATCCAAATAGGGTATTTTGCCATTGGCATATAACCAGAACGTAACAACCTCGTATGCCGTCCATATGGGAACACCGCTTGCACAGGTCCAGAACACATTGTCATACACCTGGTTATTCCATAGAAAAGTGGAGCCGTCGGTACTTTGCCAGCGTGGATTGTATTTTCCCTTATTGCCCCTCTTCTTCATAATGTATAAAAACATATGCCAGCCACCGTAAATGATCCACACCAAAGCCATATTTCTAAGGAATATGGTGAGTATCCAGGAAAATTGGAATGTTTTCATTGTCTCAAGGGGTGGTTGCAGCCAGTAATAGCTGATCAGCACAATACCCAGATAAAACAGGTTCCAGGTAAATAAATAATTTATCAGCCAGATAAAAAACTGCTTTACTTTGGGAGGAAAGACAAAAATTGGCGCATAGGAAACCGGATTTTCAGGCCTCCATTCTCCACGGCTGTCGGTGTATCCACCTACTGATACATCGTTATTTCTTAAGTTTTCCATACTAGTTGATGTTCATAATATTTGAATTAGCCTTCAAATATAATTAACT
>CAYMXK010000550.1:0-2910 GCA_964393915.1 uncultured Prolixibacteraceae bacterium | reverse complement strand
ACCACCCTGAAATTCAGGTTACCGTTGTACATAAAACCGCTGTTGCTCAGGTTACGGCCGCCATTGCTTTCCATCGAAACATAGCTGACTCCAAGGTTGCTATTGATGGTAAATTTGGTCCCGAAGCGCAATGAACCATACATGTTGGACCCATACCTGTGGTTTCTTCCGATATTTTCGTAGGTGGTGGTTCGCACCCCATTGGCCTGCATTGTTGAGATGGATTGAATGGTGTTGTTGGTAAATGCGCTGTTGAGGCTGATGTTGAGATTGTATTTCGGAGAGAATTTACCATACGTAAAATCAAACGAATGAGATACTTCAGCATCCAGTTTGGGGTTCCCGTAGGATACGTTCAGGGGATCAAGGTCGTTGTAAAACGGGTTAAGGTACCAGATGCCGGGGCGCGACAACCTTTGGGTATAGGATAACCGCACATTCTGACCTTTTTCGAGATTTTGTGATAAGGTGATATAGGGCACGAGGTTGAACAACTTGTTGGTGAATGCTGTGTCTTTAACCGATTTAAAAAGTCCATCGTTGATGGTACCTTCGGCCCTCAGCCCGGTTTTGAAGCTGAATTTCTTTATCTTCAGCAAATACCCGGCATACAACCCGATGATGTGCTGATCGTAATCCAGGTCATTGATGCGGGTCATATCCCTGACCCAATCCCCGCCGGTTAACCTGAAAACATCCGATTCGCTGTCATTTTGCCGTAAAATGTATTTAAGCCCGGTCTCCACCTGATGGGTTTTATTCACCGGATTGAAATAATCAACCTGGACGGTTTGTTCCAAACCATAGGCATCATTGGTGGACTTCTGTTTATACGACTGATAATTCAGCAATCCGTCGATTTCATTGCCGTTGTCGGAGTTGCGGGGCCCATATTCCATTTTATAGGAAATGGTGAAGGTTTTATCGGGTTTACTGAAGGTTCGCTGGTAGTCGATGTTTCCCGACATCCCTCCATGGGAGTTCTTCATTTCGGTAAGGTTGCGGAACTGCCGGGTTATATTCCGGCTAAGGTCATAATCGGTACTCATCATTTCGCCGTTTCCGGTGAAGTTTCCCAACTGGCCCATAAAGGAAAAGCTGACGAGGTTGAAGGTGTCAATCTCATAGCTTGCCTCGCTCATCATATAGTTAAACCGCCCATTGTACTTGTTGGTGCCTTCGGTTTCGGTATAGCGGTTGGTTTCACTTAGCAGGTTTTGGCGCACCGATTCCGACAGGTTGCGGGGCTGGTTGAATTGATTATGTCCATAATTCATCGAAAACCCAAATTTGTTGATTTTGGTTGTAGCATACAATCCGGCGTTGTAACCACCCCTGGTATCGATGCCTGTATTGATCCGTCCCATAAACCCGTCAACCTGGCGCCGGGTGGTAATTATGTTGATGATACCCCCCACTCCTTCGGCCTCGTATTTCGACGAAGGATTGGTAATCACCTCAATATCCCGTATAGTGCTGGCAGGCAAACTTCTCAGTACATCCTTCGGATTTTGCGAAAGCATGCTCGAGTTTTTTCCGTTGAGCAATATTCTGAAGTTGGTGTTTCCCCTGAGCATGATGTTGTCTTCCCCGTCAACCGTCACTAAGGGTACTTTTCGCAGCATTTCAATGGCTGAATTGGTTTTCGACTCCGGATCGGCTTCAATGCTGTAAATGATTTTATCGGTTTCGGTTCGCACCAGGGGGCGTGCAGTGGCAACGGTCACTTCCCCTATATTTTCGACCGACGGGGCAATGGCAATCTGCCCGAGATCAATCCGGGGGTTTCCTTCAACCAGCTCCACCTCAGTTTTATGAAGTTTATAGCCTATGGATTGAAACGCCAGATCATACTTCCCGGGAGCAATCAGTTCAATTTCAAACTTCCCTGAAGCATCACTGGCAAGGCGTTTAACCACTTCTGTGCCGGTTTGTACACTGATGGTGACATAAGAGATGCCTTTGCCTGTAACAGAGTCGGTTACGGTACCTTTTACCTGGAACGTGGGAGCAGGGTTTGCAGCTATGCCTGCAACAGATAGGACAACAATTAAAGAGAGGAGAATCAATCTTCTGAACATGGCTTTTTGGTTTTGATTTTAACGTTGATAGTAATTATTATATTGCTAATAAAGCATAATGTTTTTGTACTTTTTCTGTTTCTGAAACAAAGTGTATAATTTTCGAAAAATGAGCGGTCAGGTATATACTAAGAAATTTCTTTCCAGATAAATAATCAGCGTTTACATTACCTCTTTTCTTTAATCATTCTTATCAATTCGTCCAACTGATCATCTGTAAGCCCCTTCTCTTTGACGAAGAATGACACCAGATTTTTGTAAGAATCATCGAAATAATTACTGACAAGCATATTCATAAAAGAACGCTTATAATCATCTTTGGAGATAATTGGGAAGTACTGGTAGGTATTCCCATATTGTTTGTATCCGATCACGCCTTTTTCAAGCAAGGTTTTTGCAATTGTTGCCACTGTGTTGTAATGAGGCTTTGGAGATGGATAGTATTCAATAATATCTTTTAAAAATGCTTTCTCCAGCTTCCAGACAATTTTCATCAACTCTTCCTCTTTTCTGGTTAATTTGTGCATAGCATGACGTATTAAATCTGTTCTGAAATTTGCTGCACAAATCTATAACTAATTATTCAGTTATACTACTATCTTTTACGGATTAATTATTTAATTATACGGAATTAGTATTTATTAATAAGTATTGAGTACCCTCAGGTTCAACCACAGAGAACCACGGAGAAGACAAGAACCACAGAGATTTCTTTTGCGTCAATTGCGCTTTTTTTCCTTGCGTCCATTGCGGTTAAGATTTCAACCCTTCATTGCGGTTTCTTCTTTCGGTAATAATTTTTAACCGCAAGGTTCGCAAAGGCCTACGC
>CAYMXK010000549.1:0-2912 GCA_964393915.1 uncultured Prolixibacteraceae bacterium | reverse complement strand
CATTGTAATTTTCATGGGAGTTACATCGAATACCTTTAAAAACTAACAATTATTATGAGATGAAATAAAAAACCACGCGAATCACTTTGAATTGGGTGCCTTTGTGGTTATGACCGTTTCATCCATCATCGGTTCGTACAAATCTGCCGTTTCAAAACACGCCCACCGTTTGGGGTTCAATATGCAATGGCAACCGCGTTTTCACGATCACGTTATTCGCGACAATGATGAATATTCACACCGGTTGGAAAATCTTATCGGTTCAAAGCCTTTGATATATCATACATTTCCCTAAATTTGTTAGCATTTGAATCAAGATGGGTAAGGAATTCGACCAGGAGAAGATCATAAAACAACTTAACAAGGGCGACACCGCGGCTTTTGAGAAGTTGTTCAGGCTCTATTTTCCCCGTTTGAATAAATATGCTGTCAGTTTTCTGAAAAATTCAGTCGAGGCCGAAGACCTGGTGCAGGAGATTTTTGTGCAGATCTGGAAAAGCCGCGAGGAGATTACCGGAGAGAAACACTTTTCATCCTATATTTTTACACTGGTAAAAAACAGATGCCTTAATGCATTGAAGAGACAGGCTGTTGCCGATAAGTTTGCGGCAGAACAGGTAAAAAACAACACCGAAGAACTCTACCACATCAGTCTGGACCCCGCCTCGGATTTTTATCCGATGGAATACAGGCTGAGAGCAGAATTGGAAAAAATCATCGTTGAGATGCCCGAGCGATGTGCCGAAGCATTCCGGCTAAAGTGGTTTGAGGGGAAGAAAAACCGGGAAATTGCCGAAATCATGGAGATATCCTCCACCATGGTCGACAAACACCTGGCCAAAGGGCTGCAGATTGCCCGCCAGCTGATGTCTCCGGATTTATTCATCTTTTTCTTCATCTACCGGGACACCCGGCTTCGTTTATAATTTCTTCGCAATCAGCACTTTTACCTTAAAGGATGTCATTCCGTAGTATATTCCGGGAGTAAAATTGAAAAGCAAATCAAAAATAAACCGATAACAGGGTTGGTAAAACCACAGGTGAAGTTGTATTAAGGGTATAAAAATGATCAAACGCCATAATGGACCAAAAAAATCTGCATACTATTATATATTATTTCCTGAAAGGAATCCTGACCAGGGAAAAGGAAGAGGAATTGCTATCCTGGATAAATTCGGATGAGAATAACAGGAGGTTGTTTTTGCAGGAGCAAGCACTGGTAAGTGGGAAGATGGTGAGCAGTAAAGACAGAACACTCGATAAAAACTGGAAATTATTGCAGCAAAGGGCCGGCATCCGCAAGGTGGAGGGCAAGGTGGTAACACTGGTGAAGAGAATATGGCCTGTTGCTGCCGCATTCATAGTGGGTATTCTGCTGACTGTGACCATGGTCTACCAATTCCCTCCTGAGGATGACCTTACCGCACATATTCAAAATGTTACCACGCCACGAGGGGCCAGGACCCACCTCACTTTACCCGATGGTTCACGGGTGTGGCTGAATGCAGGTACTACAATTTCCTATTCATCGGTTTTCGGCAAAACCAGGCAGGTAGCGCTTGAAGGTGAAGCCTACTTTGAGGTGGAAAAAAACCGTAAGCCATTTGTTGTTTCCACCAATAAGGGATTAGTTACGGTAAAAGGGACATCCTTCAATGTAAAAGCCTTTGCTGATGAAGATTTGTTCGAAACCACCCTTGTCGAAGGATCGGTGGTAGTAAGGGATCAGGGGGACACAGAAGAAGTAGTGCTGAATCCAGGACAGCAGGCCGTTGTAGAGGATGGCGGGTTGCGGGTGCGAAATGTGGAACACCGGTTTTTTACATCCTGGAGAGAAGGGAAACTTCTATTTTCAAGAGAACCATTTCCGGAGTTTGTCAGGAGGCTGGAGCGCTGGTATAACGTGACGATTGCCTACAACGATCCTCAACTGGATGAATTGTGGTATACCGGAACCATCGAAATGGAGACCATCAGTGAAGTTATGGAGATGATCAGCAAGGCTGCACCTGTGAGTTATAGTTTTGATATTAAAACAAGGATTTTTACAATACAACACAAGAGAAACAAACCGATTAAATAACCATTAAAACAAGCATTATGAAATAAACCATCACTGATTGCTCATCTTTTCTGAGGAAAAGA
The DNA here is from genome assembly GCA_964393915.1 of uncultured Prolixibacteraceae bacterium. Taxonomy (GTDB): domain Bacteria; phylum Bacteroidota; class Bacteroidia; order Bacteroidales; family Prolixibacteraceae; genus UBA1413. The sequence goes on along the minus strand of CAYMXK010000549.1, from coordinate 767 downwards.
AAAAAGAAGCAGAAACTTGCACTTTCCGCCTCTTTATAAGCTGCTAATAAATAACAGAATTACTTATTATTCAAACCAGTTCAAAATTATGGAAAAAAATCGAAAATTCCATGGTATAAGTCCATGGGTATTTAAAATGCTAAGAATTATGAAACTGACCTTTGCACTTATGCTGATTCCGATCCTTGGGCTGATAGCCTCGGAGAGCTATTCGCAAAACACCAAACTTAACCTTTCGACGAAAGCAATGAGATTGGAGGAATTTTTAAACAGAATAGAGGAACAGAGTGAATTCCGCTTTTTTTACTCCAGGAAGATCGATGTGGAAAAAACGGTTTCCGGCAATTTCCGGAATAAACTGATCGCCGAGATTCTTGATGAGGTCGGACAGGAAGCCGGCTTTTCTTATGAGGTAATGGGCAGGCAGATCATTCTGTCTCCGGTTGAACAGACAGATGTACCGGGAATCCAGGGACAGCAGAATACCGTCAGCGGAGTTGTTACCGACAAAACGGGTGCTCCCTTGCCCGGGGTAACAGTATTTATAAAAGGAACAACTCTGGGTACCATTACAAATTCCGATGGAACCTATTCAATCGGTAATTTACCTGCGAATGCGACTTTGGTATTTTCATTTGTGGGCATGAGAACGCAGGAGGTATCCGTTGGGAACCAGACAAGAATTAGTATTGTGATGGAAGAAGAGGCGTATGGAATTGAAGAGGTTGTTGCTGTAGGGTATGGTACGCAAAAGAAGTCACATCTTA
>CAYMXK010000548.1:0-2918 GCA_964393915.1 uncultured Prolixibacteraceae bacterium | reverse complement strand
GCCATCATTTTCCTGAAAATTGACTGCAATCCTGGCCATTGATGCATACATGCCTGCCAGCTCCCACAGGGTGGTTTCGGCGCCGCCCAGGATGAGTGCCAGACCATAATGGCCCGGTGGCCTGGTCAGCGTCGACATTCCCGCTTTTTTCAGGAAATGGTAAAATGGCTCAACCCCAAATTGTTGCAGCATCTTTACTGCAGGAACGTTAAGGGAGCGCGCAAGCGCTTTGTCTGCCGGGACTGCACCGTCGTATTCGCGGCTGAAATTCAAGGGTGAAAAGCCTCCGAACCTGGTGGGAATATCTGCAATCAATTGCTTGGGCGCCAGCATTCCGCTGTTGGTCATGGCCGCAAACAAAAAAGGCTTCAGAATGCTCCCGCTGCTGCGTGGTGCGCGGATAATATCCACATGATTTCCATGCAGACTACCTGAAAGGCCGGCAGCATTGCCTACATAAGCCAGTACTTTACCTGTTCTGGTTTCTGCAACCAGGGCCGCCGCATTGTGAATGTTATTGCCTGCCAACTGGCGGGCGTGCCTGTTAAGGGCTTCATTGACCTGTTGCTGCAAATGAAAATCGAGGGTGGTTTTTATTCGTTTTCCACGGTTTTCACGTGCCGTGTATTCAGTCAGATGGTAGCTTTCGTCTGGCAGACGATAAATCTGCGCTGGTAGAGGTTCCGTTTTTGATAGTTCGCAGGTCAGGGGGTCGATGGTTTTTTTTACCATTAATTTATCGAGCAGCCGGTTACGTTTCTCCAGCAAAAGCTGGTCGTTTTTGCCAGGGAAGATCAGGGAGGGGGCGTTGGGCAGGACGGCCAAAGTGGCTGATTCCGCCCAGGACAACATATGCGGCGGGCGATGGTAATACCGCCAGCTGGCGGCTTCGAGACCTACCACATTGCCGCCAAAGGGGGCATGGGATGCATATAGGGTAAGTATCTCCTTTTTGGTGTACCGCAGCTCGATGAACAATGCGCGGATGATTTCCAGGGCCTTATTGCCGACTGTGCGTGGTTTTCCCGGTCGCGAAAGCCGGGCTACCTGCATGGTAAGTGTGCTACCGCCGCTAATGACCCTTCCCTCTTTGATATTCTTTACCATAGCCCTTGCCAGACTTCCGGGATTAACTCCCGGATGCAGGTAAAAGTAGCGGTCCTCGAATTCCAGAATACATTTTTCGAATTTTTCAGGAATAGAATCGGGTGCCGGAAACCGCCATTGCCCGTCAGAGGCTATGCGTGCACCCAGCAGCTGCCCGTCTGAGGTTTCGAGAAGGGTAGAGGAGGAGGTGTAAAAAAGTGGAGGGGCTGCCAGAAAATACCACAATTGCAGAGATGCCGCAGCAATCAGCAAAAATAAAAGGCTCAGTTTTAAATGAGATTTTTTCGGCTTCTTAAATGACATATCTTCTGTAATATATTCAAATTGCCTTTAGCTCTAAAGTTAACGGGTCACCGTCACCCATCCACCCGGCTGTGAGGCAAAAACAGTGTTGTCGTACATAGCTTCACAAACAATGGCCGGCATCAGGAACCTTCCTTCATAGGTAGCATTCAGTGCAAACCTGAAGTTGCGGGTCTCTCCCGGATTAAGCCCGAAGTAGGTGTAAACCCTGTCATCGCGTATATCCTGGTAGTCGTAACCGGCAGGGCTCGCATCCGGCATATCCGAGATACGGCGGTTCATGATCTCCCAACCCGATGGAAATATGGTGGTCAGGGCCATTTGTTTATATGCTCCTCTGATTCCGGGGTGAGTAACAGAAACATTCAGGAACAGGTCACTTCCCTGTTTTTGGATAGCCGGATCGATCCGCGTGCCATTGCGGTCGGTAAACCAGCTGGTCATCCGGAGATTATTTGCACTGGCTTCCTTCACTTCTTCCAGGGGGATGCCCCTTGCTGCCAGTTGGACAAACAATGGTGCTTTGCCATTGTTTTCGATGGTAGCTATCAGCTTGTCCTGCGGGCTGACGGTTGCAGGTAGCCTGATGAGCGGAACTTCTGCGCGGTGTCGCACAGTTTTTCCATCTGAGGCTATATTCGCATCAATTCCCTCCTCTACACTCCGGGAGCCATAAAATTTCGCAATGGAATAGAAGCTCCACGCGGCAGTCTGAGTGCTGAGCCATGATGAATTTCCAATTTCGCGGGCCATTTCCATCAGCAACGGAAAGGCGCTGTTTCTGTCGTTCTGCAGCGTCAGTGTTTCCAGGATCATGGCTTTATCGCGCAATGCACTGCCAAAGGTTGGGCCATGGTGAGGATACTCTTCTGCAACGGGTTGAAGTGACTGTAACAACTGACCGGCAGCGGCCGGCTGACCGGTTATCAAATAAGCTGCTGCCAGTCGCCATTTAGCCGGAGAATGATTCACTGCCTCTTCGCGGAAGCGGTTCATGACACCTTGCTCCGGCGCCCCTGCCAGGGCGAGACTATAGAGTCGATAAGACTGCATGAGGGCTTCCTGATGCTGTATAAATGGCTCTGCTCCGACAGGCGGCTTCCATTCACGTGCCCTTTGGCGCTGCCAGGCTATCCAACGGTTTTTCATCTCTTCGGGAACGGTATATCCTTTTTGTGCTGCAAGTACCATGAAATGCCCCGCATAACTTGTACTCCACTCATCGGCTGCATTTTGTCCGGGCCAGTAGGCAAACCCCCCTCCGGCAGTCTGCACGCTCCTGAGCCGCTGAATCGCTGCACGAATGTTCTCTTCCGTTCTGGCTTTTTCCTGGGCTGAAAGAACAACCAGGTTGTCGAGATACAACTGCGCAAAAGCACCTGATACGGTTTGCTCGGTACACCCGTGCGGATACTCGATCAACTGCCCGAGATGCTGAGATAGATTTAATCCGGGCAGCGATCCCAACTCAATATATGCCTCTTTTCCCTCGCTCATAGCGGGGATTT
>CAYMXK010000547.1:0-2925 GCA_964393915.1 uncultured Prolixibacteraceae bacterium | reverse complement strand
CTGCAGGAAAAGTTGGAGCAAAAACTTCAGATGTTATTAGCCGAAATTGGCGACGATTTCCGACCGGCTGAAAGTTACATAAAAGAATGGGGATTGGAGGTCGATTCGAGAGGTTATATCCCTTTTGAATATTTTAATCAGAAACCACAAACTCCTAAAAGAATATGAAAACAGACAAAATGATGGGAAGAGTTGAGTGAAATTTACCAAAAACAGGGTAAGGATATTATTAATCAATAGATTGGTTCAAATTGAATATTTTGAAGATGAAGTAAATAAATTTGTAAAGATGAAAAAAAAATTAAATTTCAGAATTAAAATAAAAAATCTGATATGTTTATGCTTCATTATGGCCCAAGTAATGGTTTCAAAATCTCAAAGCATTGAAAAATCTGGCGTATCAATGTTAAAACTGAAAGTTAACTGGCCTGAATTCCTATCGCGCCATGATATGGTCTGGGAGAAAATGCCGGAAGATTATTATGAAGGTGCATTTGTCGGTAATGGGTTAATGGGATCGATTATTTTCAGGGATGACAAAGAACCCAACAGTCTTCGCTTCGAAATTGGCCGCACAGATATTTACGATGAACGAAAAGATAGCGACGTTCATGCGCGCTGCCGGTTGCCGATTGGTCAGGTGTTGTTGACAACTGCAGGAAAAATTACCGGCACAAAAATGCGTATCGATCTCTGGAATGCAGAAGTGCGAGGGGAGATTACCACGGATGTCGGTTCGATTGGGTTTCGTTGCTTTGCCCCAAGGGATGAGATGATTGTTTTAATTGAACTCAATACGACAAATCTGGAAAAAAATTGCCGTTTAACTTTTCGTCCTCAGCAGGGTAATAGTCCTCGCCGGATGTTGTTCCCAAAGGAACGTTCTTACTCTCCTAACCCACCTTTCCAGCTTGGATCGGTGGAAGGTTTCGATGTATGCGTCCAACCACTTTTGGCAGGTGGCGATTATGCCACTGCCTGGAAAGAGGAACGAACAGGACCGAACAAACGAGTGTTCTATATTCATGTAGCGAATGGCATCCCGGCGGGTGGAGCAGCTAGTAAGGCGGTTAAATCGTTAAACCACGCGATGAAACGTGGGATCCGGGACATCGAGAAAGCCCATCGCACCTGGTGGCACGCCTTCTATCCGGCCAGCTTTGTACGAGAATAGAGAGCTTCTACTGGATTCAATGGTACAAGCTAGCCAGTGCAATGCGTGAAGGGGGTCCCATGGTAGATCTTATGGGGCCATGGTTCAGGATGAGCAGATGGGCTGCCTATTGGATGAACCTCAATGCACAGTTATCCCTCTACACGGTTCACCAGGGCAACCATTTGGAACTTGGGGAACCTATGTGTCAATGGCTCGAAAACAGCATGGAAGATTTGATCAACAACGTACCACCCGAATACCGATACAATTCAGCTTCGCTGGGCAATCCGACCAACCTGCGGCTTATCGCACCTGCACCTGGCAGCAGTAAATTCCAATTTATAGCTTTGCCGTGGCTGGTACAGCATCACTACCTTCAGTACCGTTACACGATAGACGACCAACGACTGCGTGAGAAAATCTATCCTTTGATGCGCCGCACATTTAACCTTTACCTTCATTACCTCAAACGAGGAGATGATGACCGATATCATATCCCATTTGCTTACTCCGATGAATACGGATATGCGGAAGACACCAACCTGAACATTGGACTTTTACGCTGGGGATTGGAGACACTAGTTAAATGCAACGCACGCCTCAGAATTAATGACCCGATGCTTCCGGAATGGAAAGAAACACTGGCAAAACTGGTGGACTATCAGATAGACAAAAAAACCGGTCTGATGATCGGCAAAGACACACTATTTGCAAAACCACATCGGCATTACAGCCACCTGTTGGCGATTTTCCCGTTGTATGTTTTAAATGTTGAGAAAAATCCTGAATACAGGGAAATCATCGAAACATCCATCCACCACTTCGATGACTTAAATGTTAATAATACCATTATGTACAGGTTTACAGGTGCGTCTTCTCTTTTTGCAGCTATTGGTAATGGCGATGAAGCTCTGAAAGGTCTCCATCGTTCACTGACCATATATCCAAAAGGACCGACCGTCCGCGAAAACACCCTCTACAGCGAGGGTGGAAGCCCGACTTTCGAATCGCCAATCTCAGCGGCGCGAAGTGTTCTCGATATGCTTATACAAAGTTGGGGGGGCACCATACGTGTTTTTCCAGCTTGTCCTTCATATTGGAAAGATATTAGTTTTCATGATCTGCGGGCGGAAGGCGCTTTCCTGGTAAGTGCATCCAGAGAGGCAGGCAAAACTAAATTCATCCGCATCAGAAGCCTTGCCGGCGAACCATGTATCATAAAGTGTGATATGAAAGAAGATAATATTAAACTGATTGCTCCAAAAACAGTCACCATGAAGATTAATAAAGATAAAATAGTGCTTGATTTGAAAAAAGGGGAAGAGGCTATATTATATTCTGGTGACAAACCAGATAAATTTATTGTTATGCCATTGCCTTCAAACAAGAATGATCACAATCAATGGGGAGGCAGGAGATGAAAAATATTCAAATTTTATTTTCAGGTTTAATGGTATTGCTTCCATGTATAGGAGTCTTTGGTCAAAATCATTCAATATTTAAAGAATTTCAGGATCCTATCAAGGCATATACGGTTGTACCATTCTGGTCGTGGAATGGGACTTTAAACCCTAATGAGGAAAAACTTGAGTCGGGTCTTATTGGTCCAGTCATGCTAATTCCAATGAAATATGTTGAATGGACAGAAAAATCTAATAAAAAAATAACTGATTATGAAAAATGATAAAAAGCAAACCAACAACATCAAGAGAAGTTTTAAAAAAGAATTTAAACACTCCAATTGAAAATGTGGTTGCCATGTTTGATGC
>CAYMXK010000546.1:0-2926 GCA_964393915.1 uncultured Prolixibacteraceae bacterium | reverse complement strand
GTGATAGTCAATTTCGGATTTATTAGAAGCAAATGAATTTGTCCATATGCCATTAGGCGCAGCCCAAATTGAACCAACATCCGGTGTATAGATATCAAACAATATTTGTTTCCAATCTTTCATTCATTCATTTGTTAGTTGGCATATAATGGCCCTTAAAATTTGTTTTCCGCTCAATCTCGTGTGTGAGCGGAAACCATGAAATTAGGTCTGATATATTTGGGTTCATTGATTATAAAAATCTAAAATTAAGAATTGTGTTGGGAATAGGAAACGAGAAAAGACAAATCATAATCAGTTGAGCTTAATTTATATTGTGTATTGATAATCCAGTCTCCACTTCAGCTGGTCACCGAATTTGGCGAGATTAACTCAGAAACAAAATGAAATTGGTATTGCGTATAAGTGAAAGAATTTTAATTTTGTTTACTTAATAATTAAAGATAATCCTATGAAAGAAAAACATGACAATTCCAGAAGAACGTTTCTAAAACAGGCTTCAGGAGGTGCTTTACTGGCTGCCGTAACACCTGGTTTACTCCATGACCCCATCGAAGTTCCATCTATCCTGCCCGATGCGGCCAAAGGCGCAAACGACCGCATCAGGGTTGCTGTGCTGGGGGTAAATGGTCGCGGCAAGTCACACATTAGTTCCGCAATGAGCCTCTCCTCAAAATCGAATGTCGAAGTGGTAGAATTGAGTGACCCCGACATGAATATTCTTCAGGAGCGTGCCAAAGAGTTTGAAACTTCTTACGGGAAACAGGTAGCCATAGAACAGGATTTTCGGAAAACCTATGAGAAAAAAGATATTGATGCCGTAATGCTGGCTACTCCCAACCACTGGCATGCCCTGCAAACGATCTGGGGTTGCCAGGCAGGCAAGGATGTATTTGTTGAAAAACCCGCCACCCATAACATTTATGAAGGCAAAAAAATGATAGAGGCTGCTTACAAATACAACCGTATTGTGCAGCATGGTGTACAGCTCCGGAGCAATGTGGCCATTCGCGAAGCAGTTAAACACCTCGAGGATGGACTTATCGGCAAGGTGTATATGGCCCGCGGACTGGTATTCAGATCGAGGCCCGATATAGGCAATAAAGGTATCTCCCGGATTCCGAAAGACTTAAATTACGACCTTTGGACAGGTCCTGCTCCCCTGGTCCCGTTTACCGAGAACCTGGTCCATTACAACTGGCACTGGCACTGGAACTACGGCAATGGCGATGTGGGAAACCAGGGTATACACGAGACCGATCTTTGTATGTGGGGACTGGGTGTAACCTCACTACCCGAGAAGGTGACCTCCATGGGCGGTAAATTTTTGTGGGACGACTGCAAAGAGGTTCCAGAGGTGCAAACGTCCATATACCACTATCCTAAAGAGAAGAAGATGATCCAGTTCGAAGTCCGCCACTGGTACACCAACCTTGAAGATGGTGCCGGCGTTGGTAACATATTCTATGGCGACAAAGGTTATATGGTGATTAAGAATTATGGCACTTACGAAACCTATCTCGGTCCGCGCAGGGAGAAAGGACCAGCCCGCTCCGAATCGGGAGAAATGGAACTTCATGTGCAGAACTGGTTCGATGCGATGCGTGCCCGTGATATGACCATTCAGAACGGACCGGTGCAGACCGGCCATCTCTCCTCAGCATTGGCCCATATGGGGAACATCTCCTTCAGGCTTGGGCGTCAGCTTACCTTCGATCCGGTAGCCGAAAGATTTATCGGCGAAGGCGAACGCGAAGCCAACAATATGCTGAGCCGCGATTACCGTGCTCCCTATGTGTTACCCGAAATTGTATAGTAATGAAATTTAATAAAGTGGGGTTATGGTGGTTCACCCCAATATTTACGATAATGTTTGTGATGCAGGCCCACACCAGCTGCACACCGCCGGAACAGAAGGTTTTTCTGGCAGATCTGGGTGTTTGTACCCGTTTCGATAATGCCGAAATGCTGGCAGCCCTTGGCTATACCTTTATTGAGGAGTCGGTGGGCAACCTGCTGGTGCCTGCCAAGAGCGAAGAGGAGTTCAACGAAATATACAGCAGGGCGATGCAGTCGCCGCTGCCCATTCGTGCCTGTAACTCCTTTATTCCAGGAAGCATGAAAAGCGTTGGCCCCAATGCGGTGCATCCCGAAATTCTGGTATACATGGAAACCGCTTTGCGCCGGGCACAAATGATCGGTGTAGAATATATTGTATTCGGCAGCGGAGGCTCGCGCTCCATTCCTGAAGGTTTTCCCAGGGAAGAGGCACGCGCGCAGTTTATCGACCTCCTTCGCAATATGGCCCCTATTGCCGCAAAATACAATGTGGTGGTAGTGCTCGAACCATTAAACCAACGTGAAACCAATTTTATCAACTCTGTATCAGAGGGGGGTGAAATTGTTGAAGAGGTCGGACATCCCAACTTTCGCCTGCTCGCCGATATCTACCATATGCTGATGGATGATGAGGGGCCGGAAAGCATTATAAAGTATGGCCATCTTATTCACCATACCCATATTGCAGAGAAGGAGGGCCGCGCAGCACCCGGCACCCACAACGAAGATTTCAGGGCTTATTTTGAAGCCCTGAAAAAAACCGGGTACAAGGGCATGATGGCTGTTGAGTGCCGCTGGGAAAATATGGAAACACAGGCCGGAACTGCCCTGCAGACAATTCGGCAACAGCTGGCTACGCTCGCAAAGTAACCCGGATGGCAGACATAACAGATGGGTAGTCATTACGCGATTGAAATCTATTCTGAGAACTAACTGGTTGATTTTGCAATAAAAGACGAATGGGTGGTCAATTTGAAAGAATTGTATCACCTTTAAGGAAGTTTATTAGATTTGAAGGCGAATTCAAATATTTTGAACATCAACTAGTATGGAAAACTTAAGAAATAACGATGTATCAGTAGGTGGA
>CAYMXK010000545.1:0-2955 GCA_964393915.1 uncultured Prolixibacteraceae bacterium | reverse complement strand
ACCCCGATTCAATCGGGGGAAAAGGGAGACGGGAGACCGGAAAACGGAGACCGGAGACCGGAGACCGGAAAACGGAGACCGGAGACCGGAGACCGGAGACCGGAACACGGAGAACGGAGACGGGACCTCAGGTAGGGGCGAACCTAAGTGTTCGCCCAGTAGTCGGTAGTCGGTAGTCAGGAGACCGGCGGACGGATGTAGAGTGCTAAGAGCGGAGAGCTTAGCGCTAAGAGCAGAGAGTAAAGAGCATAAGTTGTTACATTTTATTGATAATAATCGTTTACAAAAAGATCACGAATGAAAAATAGTTTTCTCAATTATTTCTTCCTTGGTATTACAGGATTATTGATATCCGGTGTTTCGGTTGCTCAGCTTTCACTAAGCGGTGAGTTCAGGCCACGAACCGAGATAAGCCATGGTTATGCTACGCTGGCTGCCGAAGACCAGGACGCATCAACATTCACCTCGCAGCGCACACGCCTGAATTTAAGCTTCAGCAACGAATTTATCCGCACGGGAGTTGTGCTTCAGGATGTGCGCTACTGGGGCAATCAGAGGCAATTGGTCGAAAACCAGGATTTCGCCGTTTCGCTCCACCAGGGGTGGGCGGAAATTCTCTTTTCTCCTCAATTTTCGCTCAAGGCCGGGCGACAAGAACTCAATTACGACGACTTCAGGATTTTCGGCAATGTGGGGTGGGCACAACAGGCCAGGTCACACGACCTTGCCCTCTTTAAATATGAAGGTGATGTAAAATTTCATCTGGGCATTGCCCACAATGAAAATACCGACCGCCGGAACAGCCTCTACAATGGCCCTGATGCATACAAGGACATGCAGTTTGCATGGTTCAACAAAACCTGGACAAACGAGGCACTCAGCCTGCTATTCCTTAACAACGGAGTTCCGGTAATTTCAGGAGGACAACAGGAGAACCGCTATTCTCAAACAGTGGGCGGAAGACTTACCATTAATCCGAAACCGGTAAATGTGGCCACCAACATCTATTACCAGACTGGGAAAGACAATCTGAACCGCGACATCAGCGCCTATAATTTTCTGCTCGAAGTATCTGCGAAAATGACCCCCGCAGCAACCGCCACATTCGGAATGGAGATCCTTTCAGGAACCAATTTTGATGAAACAGCCAAAAACAACGCATTTACCCCGCTGTATGGGACCAACCACAAGTTCAACGGGTTCATGGACTATTTTTATGTCGGCAACCACCTCAACACAGTGGGATTAAACGACTACTATTTTAAATGGGCATGCAGCCGGTTTAAAAACGTCCAGTGGAATCTGAATCTCCATTATTTCTCGGCCAATGCAAAACTTCCCGCCGGAGCCGGGTCTTATCTCGGTACGGAGATCGATTTTGACCTTACATACACCGTTAATCCATTTGCGAAAATAACGGCAGGCTATTCGCACATGTTGCCGGGTGAAAGCATGGAACTGGTCAAACCCGGTGGCAGCCATAAAGTTACACAGAACTGGGCTTACCTGATGATTGCCGTCACACCCAAATTCTTTTAAGCAGTAAAACCTCTTTTAGTATTTTAACTATATTTGCACCATATATACCCGGAATTGGGGGCACCTGATTCCGGTTTTTATTTGCCTTTTATGACAAAAGCAAAACTTATCCGTTTATTCAGGAAATTTCATAAATGGCCGGGCATTATTATTGCCTTCTTTGCCATACTTTATGCCCTTTCGGGAATTGTTCTCAACCACAGGGAGACATTCTCATCGTTCGATATTCCACGTAAATTAATGCCTCCCGGATACCAGTACAGCAACTGGAACCTGGCCGGTGTACGTGGCTCTACAGCCATCGGTGGTGATTCAATTCTCCTTTTCGGGAACATCGGTGTATGGCTGACCGACAGCCAGATGAGCAGTTTGGAAGACTTCAACCATGGATTTCCAAAAGGAATCGACAAAAGAAAGATATATGCAATCAGGCCGTTGGGGGAAAAGTTGGTAGCGGCAACCCATTTCGGACTGTATGCGACCGGCAAAGAGCAAATCAACTGGCAAAAAGTAAATCTTCCATTTAAGGAGCAACGCCTCACCGACCTCGCACTCAAAGGCGATACCTTACTGGTTTTGACCCGAAGTCACCTGGCAAAAACAACTAACCTGAAAGATTTTACGCCGGTCAGGCTGCCCGAACCAATAGGTTATGAGCGAAAAGTGGGGTTGTTCAACACACTGTGGGAGCTTCACAGCGGTGAACTTTTCGGACTGGCAGGCCGGCTTTTTGTTGATATTCTGGGCGTAACTGTTATCTGGCTTTCAGTGTCCGGATTGCTGCATTACTTCTACCCCGGAATGATCCGGCGCCGAAAAAAAATGAAAGGCGAGGCATCCGGACTAATCTCTGCCAAACGGTTCAACCTGCATTGGCACAATGTTATAGGGTACATTGCCATAGCCTTTCTGATCATCAATACCATTGCCGGCATGTTCCTTCGTCCACCCCTTCTGATACCTATCGCCAGCAAACAGGTGGGCATTATACCCTATACCCATCTCGACAATGACAATCCCTGGCACGACAGGCTCAGAAGGGTAACCTGGAACGATTCACTCGACGCTTACCTTTTTTCCACATCTGCCGGATTTTACGCTTCCGGGGAAAGTCTCATCCAACCTCTGATACCCGTACCCTCGCAACCCCCTGTAAGCGTGATGGGGCTGAACGTTTTTGAGCCGATGGGGGCAGCCTCCTATCTGGTCGGATCATTTACAGGTATGTATGTCTGGAACCTGCAGGATGGCAGCATCTATGATTTCATAACGCGCAAACCCATTACTGGCCCCATGCCTGCCGGAAGACCTGTTGTCACACACATGGTGGCCGGATGGGTGACAACCCCCTTGGGCGGCGCATGGTGGTTTGACTACAATCTGGGTGCCATTGCCATGAATGAAAAATCGGTCTTC
>CAYMXK010000544.1:0-2965 GCA_964393915.1 uncultured Prolixibacteraceae bacterium | reverse complement strand
TCATCCGTGTCCATCTATTCCGTTCATATTAATAATCTTCTTTCTTATTTAATTTAAAGTGAGGCGATAACCCGTTCAAGTTTTGCTTTGATCTCCCCGGCAATACCTGCAATTTCTTTATTATCAACGGCCATCATGGAGGCTACCGGATCAACGGCTGCTACTTCCACCTGATTTTCGCCAGTTTCCTGCACTATCACATTGCAGGGAAGCATGGTCCCTATTTTGTCTTCCTGCAGAAGCGCTTTATGAGCATTTGGCGGGTTACATGCGCCAAGAATTTTATATTTTCTGAAATCAATATCCAGTTTTTCTTTGAGCTTCTGTTGGATATCAATTTCGGAGAGTACTCCAAAACCCTCTTTTTTTAATGCTTCTGTTACAAGCTCTATAGCTTTGTCGAATTCTGCTGAAATTGTTTTGTTAATGTAATAAGCCATAATTATCTAATTTTAAGTGATAAATTATATTTTTACCAGTTTCATGAAAAAGGACCTGCTTCAAATTTACAAAATATACATTACTAATGTGTTACACAATTAATAGAAAGTTTTGTATAATTTTCAGTTATTCACGTTTACCACATAACCACACGAAGCCTTATCCTCCAATAATATCTCATTATGATGATGAATTTTTTATTCATTCAATCATCAGTTTGTTCATTCTTTTTAAAGTTGAGTTGAAATTTTGAAATCCAGTCTTTTATCTTTTGAAACCATTTACCCTTGAATTTATCACTGTAATCTTTTGTTTTATATTTCTGATCCCCGATCAACAAAGCAAAGGGTTTAAGTTCTATATACTCTTCGCAAACCGCTTTTAACATGGCGGCGAAAGGTAAAAATAAGATCATACCGGCTATACCCCATACCGAAGCGCCGATGATGATGCTTAAAATTGAGGTGAAGGCGTTAATTTTTAAATTTCCTCCCACGATTTTCGGGGACAGATAATTACTTTCAATAAACTGAACGAACCAGAAGAAAATAGCTATGGTTATTGGCATCCAAATAGCATCATGGGATATAAAAGAATACACAACAGGAATGGCCGCTCCCAAAATGGTTCCCGCATAGGGAATAATGGCCAATATGGCAGCTAAAAACCCAAAAAGGAAAGGGCTGTCAATGCCAATAATCAAAAGCCCGAAACTGTTTACAAGTCCCAGTATCAGCATAATTACAATCATTCCAAAAAGGTACTGCTGTCCTACCTTCTGAACAGATTTAAACATCCTTAAGGCCCTTTCTCTATGCTCTTGTGGATAAAAACTGACCAAAGCCAACACAAGCCCTTTTTTGTAAATTAGTATCAGAAAGGTGAAAATAATTGAAGTCAATAGCCCGAAAATGATACTGGTTGTACTATTAAAGGTTTGGCTTAACAATCTTCCGCCTGATTCGTTTAACCAGCTTTTGATCTTGTCCATTAACTCTCCTTTTTCCAGTTGTGGTAAAAACTCATTGTTTCTATTGATCAATATGGTGGCATCCGCAAAAACATTGAGTATTTTAGCTTTAAAATCAGTTAAGTTTTCTGAGAGTTGTATGATTTGATTTGAGAAAAGATAAATGCTTCCCCCAATTATCAGTAATAAGGATAGAATGGAAAGGAGTGCAGACATTGTTTCATTAGTACCCCAGGATTCAAATTTCAGCGCTATAGGATAGAGTATGAACGCTATTAAAAAGGCAAATGCGACAGGAATAAGCACAGCTTTTGCCAAAATTAAAACAGCAAATAGGCTTACAACTGTGGCTATAACAAAAAATACTTTTTGAAAAGAGAAATGCATATTAAATATAAGGTTTAAAAATATTTTAATAAATCTGACCAAAAAGAGCACGAAACCATGCTTTTGCCGTTTAATTTAGTGAACGCCCTAACCGTCGAAATTGTTTTGCGAAGTATTTCGTCATAACACAGATTTGATCAACTTCAGCATTGCACTTGCAGCTGTTCTATGGCCTTTCCCATTTATTTGATTTGTGGTCCCACAGAAATATAAATCCGTTTTCGGATTATAAAATGCAAAAGATCCTGTTTGTCCCCAAAACCCGAGAATATCTCCCGGGTGTTTAAATGGTGATACCAGCCATGGTATCCACAATTTTTCCAAACCAATGCCGAAGAAAAATAAACCCGGTGGTGGAAAAATCAAGTTCCACTTTTTAAGTTCATTAATCTTTTCTTTAGGGAAAAACTTTCCTCTGAAAAACTCTTTCAAAAATACCATTAATTCATCAACGGTTGATACAATGCCCCCTTCAGGCCCAACAGATGTCATATACCGTGGCAACCACAACCGACTGGAGCCATAGAAGAATGGAACGGGAGTATCATCATCCGGATTATTATAGGCGTAGGTGTATTTGAAATTCAGTTCTGAAAAAATGTAATCGTGAAAAACATCTCCAATGGGTTTGCCTGTTATATGCTCTATAATTTTCCCAAGCAGTTGATAATTTGAGTCAGAATAAGAGGCTCTGCCCTTTGCGCCAGGCTTAAAGTTGGGTTTTAATTTTTTTATAAGTTCTATTGTTCTGTCTAATGGCCAGGGTTCATCTTTTCCCTCCATCAGTTCATCAGCCACCGTCTTTCCGTTTTCCTGTTTATGAAAAAAGTAATCCGGTATGCCTGAAGTATTTGTAATCAAATGATATATAGTAAGTTCACCCGAGTAATCAATTCCTTTAAGCACATGCAACCTGTCACATATATTGTCAGGTAAATATTTCGATATTTTATCATTTAAATTGATTCTCCTCTCTTCAATTAATCTCATTACTATTGCCGTAATATATAATTTTGTTACACTGGCAATAAAAAACCGACTGTCTAAATGCATGCCACCAGCAGCACCCGACCATGAAATATCTCCTTCGCTATTCTCAACTTTCATTACAGTAGAGAATATATTTTTATTATCAACCATTTTGTTCACCAAATGACTGAGTGTTTC
>CAYMXK010000543.1:0-2965 GCA_964393915.1 uncultured Prolixibacteraceae bacterium | reverse complement strand
AAATCCCATTCAAACAAAAGGTCGTCCTGCACTTTCAAATCACCTGAGAAAAAGATGGTCGCGGAATCACAGCCACGACTTTTTGCCGTATTCATGGTAAAATCAGGATTTGCCCCAAGGGCCTTGCGGGTAGTATCACTTTTACATCCATCCTCTTCAACATAAAGAGAAACAAAAGGATTGGAGTTAAATACGCCGATAGACACCCGCCTGAGGTCCCAGTCGGGTGTGCCGGTAAGTGTACTTCCCCCGTAATCCCAGTAAAAGTCAGCATCCTCTGTGGCATTGCCTGTGTACCTGATCTCCCGGCTGTAGCCTTTGCATTTGTCGTTGGGATCATCCGTATACTGAAAATCAGAAGTGGGAACCTGATGGAAAGCGGTCGAAAATACATCGCCCGTTTTGCATCCATCGACGGTGGTAAGTTCATATTTCACATCATATTTCCCCCAGTCGGTTACCTCCAGTTGTCCCGCGTCCACGGAAGAGGTAACAAAAGAATATTTGCCGGGCGGACTGGCTGTCCAGTTAAAGGAACCCTCCTCCCAGACCTCCGGGGAAGTGCCGGTTATCTGTGCATTCAAGGCAGTGGTTTTCGACCCACACACCAAAGATGCGCCATCAATCTCCACCGCAGGCACCGGGAACACCGTCAGGTTCATGGTGTCGCGGGCCGGGCAACCGTACTTATCGTATACCGACAAAGAATATGTTCCTGTTTTATCGGCAGTGATGGCCTGTGCCGTTGCACCGGTGTTCCATTCATAGGTGGTGAATCCGCTGCCGCCGTTAAGCTGGACACTGAAAGGAGCGCAACCCGATCTGTCTTCCCCAATACTGACTTTCGGATCGCTTACCAGGATATAGATCGAGTCTTTCAATACACATCCGTCGGTAGTGGAACCTGTTGCATAATAATACCCCTGGCTGGTCACCACAATCTCCCGGACAGTGTCGTTGGTACTCCAGAGGTAATTGTCAAAATAGGGACCGGCATCCAGGGTAATGGACTGTCCCTGGCACAATGACAAAGTATCGCCTTGAAAATCAATTCCCTGCCCCAGATCCAGCACGAGATCCAAATTAAAGCCCACGGCGTAACCATAGGATTCTACTCCGCCAAAGCCGTACACATAGGCGAGAAATCCACCCAGTGGATTCGTGTTCCGGAGCCGGTAGGTTCCAAAGCCGATGGCGATTTGGGCATAAGAATATTTGTTTCCCGGAAAGGGTTTGAACTGGTTTCCAATCCCGGCTCCATCGAGCTGGATATTCGCAGTTTCGGAAGTTAAGGTAATGATATTTACATAATAGGTCTTAATCTGGTTGGAAGTATAGGTAACAAAGGTCACATCATTTTTGGTCTGGCTCACCGGGCTCAGGATAATCATAAACGGATCGCCATCTGTAACATTGTCGGTAGACCTCGACTGGCTGTATTGTGCCACCAGGATGGGCTTATCTGCAAAAATACGGGAGGGTTCATTGCTGTTGAGAGTAAATTCATAATAAGCTCCACGGTCTATAGTAACGGGAGGCTGGTTTCCAATCCAGACTTTTGTCTGGTTGACCGAGGCCATCACCCGGTAGAGGTCAGCCTGCCGGGTAGCCAGAGGCGCCGTATAATATTCACGCCCCCAGGTGTTTACCGGCGGCATCTGTTCATAAAGGTGGTCCCAGGCACTAATACCCTGTAATGCGGGGACCGTGGTGCTCAGCGAACCGCCATACACCGCCACCGGTTTATCAGAAAGAATATGGCTGCCGGTAAGGTCACCCTGGCCCGGCATATTCGTATTCATCGACTGTACCTGATAAAGCTCCCCTTTATTTAAGGTAATTTTGAAGGGCACTTTTGCGGGTTTGAGTCCATCGGTAACCACCGAAGGTGTTATGGTTACACTGGTACTGTCGGCGGAGGCAACAACCACGAATTCACTGTTCCTCCCGAGGTTCAGGCTGAACAGGTTGGGGGTATAGCACATGGCAAAATAGTCGTTTCCCAATGATTCAAGCGGATAGATCAGCGAAACATCGGCAGAATTGGCATCCCAGTTGATTGCGTAAACATTGACGGGCTTATCTGCAACCAGGTGAATCCCTTTCTCCTCGATGGTTTCTGAGCCGATGGGTTCTGCGAGCGATAGGGGTATACGTACGGGAAATGATCCGTTCGCCGCTACGCTGCCGGTATAAAAAGGGACTGTCGACTTACCGGTATATATCGTAAAACTCGTTGCTTCCCTGGCAGTTACGGTAATTTCCAGGTAGTGGGCGTTGTTGTTTTTTCTTCCCTGCAGGAATCCAAACCAGAACTCCTTACCTTCGGTAGAGCGGTGGCAACGCGGATCGATTTCATTTCCGGAGATAGTACCGGAAATGAACCATAATAACAGTGCTAGAATAAATCGATAGTTTTGCATACCTGGTTTGCCTGACCGGCTAAAATTAGTTATTTTATGAGCTCAGGAACCCTTGTGAAAAAACTTTTATTACTATCTTGCTGAACTCCGGTGAGCTGAAATAGGAAAAGAAGTAACTTTGAACAATGCCAAATTTTGATAAGACTTATAAAAATCAGCAACCATTTAAAGATAAATCTTACTCAAAGAAATTATTTCAATAATTGTACATATATTTGTACTCCTTAATGTACAAATATAAAACATCATGTTGACAACAACAATTTCCGATTTTAGAAAAGATCTTAAGCAGTATCTTGACCGTGTGACAGAAAACTTTGAGACCCTGATAATTAACAGAGGGAAAGACAGCGGTGTTGTCATTATGTCATTGGACGAATATAATTCACTCAATGCAACCTACCATGAGTTGTCATCCAGGACAAATGAAAAAAGATTAGACTCGGCTATTGAAAAACTCAAAACAGGATCCTCGTTTCAAAAAGACCTCATAGAGCCATGAGATACATTTTTACAGATGAATCTTGGGAAGATTATTTGTA
>CAYMXK010000542.1:0-2969 GCA_964393915.1 uncultured Prolixibacteraceae bacterium | reverse complement strand
TCAATGTGCAGCGCCAAAAATGGGGCGAACCACAACCTATTGACCAGAATTTCATCGTGAATACCACAGATGAAGAGGGAGCAGCTTCTTTATCCGGTATCGGAGACCAAATGATATTCACCCGATGCAGCTATGACAAAACACGCAATTCACCACCTCAGCTGTTTGGCACCTCTCAGGTACGCGGAAGCTGGGCAGATCCGAACCGCCTCGATATTTTTAGTGATAGTGTGATGGTTGCCCATCCGGCAATTTCTCCCGATGGGAATACCCTCTATTTTGTCTCTGATGCCCCCGGTGGGCAGGGAGGAAAGGATATCTGGATGGCTGAAAAAAGTGGTGGCAAATACGAAAAACCTGTAAACCTCGGCAGTGTTATAAATACGGCAGGCGATGAAATGTTCCCGTATGTCCGCGACAATGGCGAGCTCTATTTTTCTTCCAATTTCCATCCCGGAATGGGTGGCTTCGATATTTTCAGGGCCGTGAAGGACGAGAATGGAAAATGGAGTGTCGAAAACATGGGATATCCGGTAAATTCATCGGGTGACGATTTTGGAATTTCCTTTATCCATGGCAGAAACGAAGGCATGTTCTCTTCAAACCGCAAAGGATCACGCAGTGATGACATATACTCCTTTTTTGTCCCCCCTGTTGTTTTTCAGGTGGCAGGCGAGGTTTTCAACAAAGACACCAATTCACCTTTGGATGGCGTAACGGTTCGCGTAATCGGAACCGACGGCACCAACCTGAGGATGCGTACACAGAACGGGAAATTCCAGATGAGGCTTCAGCCTGAAACTGAATACATTGTCGCCGGATACAGAGATGGTTACCTTATCGACAAATCAGGATTTACTACCGAAGGGCTTGCCGACAGCAAGGATTTCAGGGTGGAACTGTTCCTAACACCTATTGACAGTCCAATTAAACTTGACAATATCAATTATGCCTTTGGAAGTGCAGACCTGCAACCGGAATCGATCATTGCGCTCGACACGTTGATTGAACTCCTGCAGGCCAATCCGACCATCACTATCGAACTTATGGCCCACACCGACCACGTTGGAAGTGAACAGTTTAATTTTGAACTTTCGCAGCGAAGGGCACAAAGTGTAGTGAATTACCTCATAGAAAAGGGAATCAGTCCGCAAAGACTCGTAGCGAAAGGATATGGCGAAACATGGCCAAAAACTGTTACCCGCGAAATAGCCGCTTTATATGATTTCCTGAAAAGGGGAGATGAACTTACGGAAGCCTTTATTCTTAAGCTTCCGGATGAGGAACAGCGCCAAATAGCGCAGAGCATCAACCGTCGGACCGAATTCAGGGTATTAAGCACTGACTTTATTGAAAACTTTCCAATAGATGCGGAGAGATAGCGAACTTACCTGATCTTACCCGATTGTTCGTATGAGTTTGTTACCCACATGACATTGCAGGCACCTTTTTGACGAACAATATTTGTTATTCAGCTGCAACAAGGCCTGTGTTTCGAATGAGGACCGGGGTTGAACTCCCAGTTCCTCCCATTTTGAAATAATGGAGTTGCTTTCAGCAGGCAATTCATCGATCCATTCCAACGCCCTGTCTTTAAGATAGTGTTTGTTGTTCAGCTCGCCAAAGACAAATAAAAACGGAATCACTGTATTGACAATCAGGTTACTGACTGCGCTCTCGCCCAGGTGTTTTGAACTTTTCTTCGATGGATAATTGAATTTATAATGGGAATCCCAATACACTGAAGCCTTCACATCGAACAAAGACATCAGGCTTTCAATGCCGGAAGACTCCATTACCCTTGAAAACAGCCCACCTGAATGATAAACCAAAGCAGCCAGTTGGGCAATCCGCACAGTCGGGAAATTGACAGGCCTGAGACGGAGGAATTTCCACAGGTGCCCGGCAATGGGTCTCAGACCATATTTTTTATACAGGAATCCATACTCAGATCTGAGATTCAGAAAATAATCATCGCCAAGGAGCTCTTCATTCAATAATCCGGACTGTCCGAAAAACAAGGCTTCCAGCTGTTGCAGATTGTCCTTGTGCTTGCCCAAAATATTTAACGGGAGTGATTTTGACAACAACTCAAAGGGCATGGCATTTGTTTTAAAGCCAAAATTCCTTGCAAGAAGCTGATAAAACGTTTCGTTCCAATCGAAATGATTTTGTTCCAGCCGCTCCATAATTTCTTCTGTCTTTTCCTGCAGCCTTTCAATCATCAGGCGGTTAAAGCCAATCTTAAGATTAAACGGATCGATGGTATGAAAACGCTCCTGGCAGGGTATCCACGTCCTGGAAGTGAGCAGGTGCTGATAATTATCCAGCAGGTGTTCTGGCCAGGTAATTTTCAACGCCGGAATTTCATCTCCTGACGACCTTTTTACAGAAAGATCAAAGTTATTCACCACATGGAGGATAATATTGTCGTATGCCGGATCGGTCTGGTGCTGATGACGCAACCAGTCTGATGCATTTTTGTGAATTTCAATATTACCTGCCCAGAGTGTATCCCCGAGGCGAACCTTGGCATTGAAGAAATCGGGTCCCGAATCTGTGTTGCGCTTACCGGGATCCATGACTTCCAGCCGCTCACCGGTTACCGTTTTCAGATCGAGGGCATCAAATAGCCCATGCTCCCAGATAAATTGTAAAAAATCCTCTGACATAGTGTAGGTATGAATGGTTTAACAAATGACAGGCTCATTTTCAGTAAACATATTCTCTGTAATGAACCGGTTCCGAAATATATAAAAGAAACATATACAAACTTCGGTTAGAGGAACATTTTTGCTATAAGACATCAATATCATTTTGTTAAGAATGATTCTTGATTTTCAAACTACACTTAACCACAAAGTACACAAAGTGAGCACAAAGGAACACGAATATAATATCCTCATATACATTGCTTTGTGTGCTTTGTGAAATACTTGGTGCCCTTCGTGGTAAAGTTTTCATTTGTT
>CAYMXK010000541.1:0-2975 GCA_964393915.1 uncultured Prolixibacteraceae bacterium | reverse complement strand
GTGTTCCTTTGTGCTCACTTTGTTTTCTTTGTGGTTAAGAGTAGGTTGGAAATCATGAATCATTCTTAACTAAAACGACATTGATTTAAGAACAGAAATCTTCAGGGAAATTTGCCTGAAATGTGTATATTGAGGGTTCGTTTTCCGGGGTAAAACTTTGAGCATACTCCGAAAAGTGAAATACTCCCAGATCCGTTGAAGGGGACACCCCTGAATCCCCTGAAGGGGACACTGAACGTTCATTGATCTTCTGCGGGTTTTGACAAATGGCGGATCAGGGGTAAAAGAGTAGATTTAAAAATAGATTCAATGAAATTTAACTGTATTATCTTTGACTGCGATGGAGTGCTTGTGGACAGTGAGGCAATTTCAGCCAAAATCTTTCAGGACATGGTTGCCGAATTGGGATTTGTTGTTGATTATGAAACTGTTTTGGAACAGATTACCGGCACCTCGATGAAGGAGAATTTGAAGTTTTTCAGTGATAATATCGAAGGAGATCTGCCTGCGGCCTTTGAAAAGGAATTCAGAAGACGATCATACGAAGCCTTTAAATCGGATCTCAAACCCATTAAAGGGATCCATGATTTGCTTGATAAAATTAAAGTTCCCGTTGGTGTGGCCTCGAGCGGACCTGTCGAAAAGATCAGGCTAAACCTTACAACCACCAACCTGATCGACAGATTCGAAAACAACATTTTCAGCTCTTATGATATTGGTAGCTGGAAGCCCGATCCGGACATCTATTTGTATGCTGCAGGAAAAATGGGATTCAGGCCTGACGAATGTGCTGTAATAGAAGACAGTTTACCAGGGATAAAGGCTTCCACGGCTGGAGGTTTTACTGTTTTCGGATATGCAAATAACAAAATCCGGACTGCTTTTGAAGAGTTGGGTGCCACCGTTTTTTCTGAAATGGGTGATCTGGGCAAACTGCTGGGATTGGATTAAAATCATTTTGGATAATGATTGAGTAATAAAAAGCAGATCAGTATATTATATAACAGGGTTTTATAATTCCAGGGAGAATGAAAAAGTCGCGCACAACTATAACTGACATCGCAGAGAAACTGAATATTTCTCCTGCTACTGTTTCTCGCTCCTTAAATAACCACCCTGCCATCAGCGCCAAAACCCGGGAGAAGGTGATTGAACTGGCCCGGGAGCTCAACTACCTGCCTAACCTTCTGGCGTTGAATCTTTTACGCAAGCGGACAAACACCATCGGGGTCATCGTCCCCGAAATTACGAGTTATTTTTTCTCATCTATCATAAGTGGTATCCAGGATTTGCTGAATCCGATGGGATTAAATATGATCATTGGCCAATCCAACGAATCGTATGAGGAGGAGAAATCTATTGTCCGCACATTTGCGTCCATCCGGGTAGATGGGTTTTTAATTTCCCCATCATCGGAGACAAAAAATTTCGATCACCTGAAATTTTTAACCGACAGCAATATCCCCCTGGTGATTTTTGATCGTGACTGTGAAGGGATTGAGGTGGACAAAGTTTTTGTTGATGAATATAATGGTGCCTTTCAGGCGGTTGAACACCTGATTAAAACCGGCTGCCGCCGGATTGCACATATCTCGGGACCGTCGACGCTCTCAACTGCCAGGCACAGACTGGCGGCCTATAAACAGGCATTGCAGCTGCACAATATTCCGGTAAACGAAGAGTATATTATTGAAAGCAAGGGTTTTACGCCGGAGCACGGAATTGAACCCACGAAACAATTATTGGAACTGCCAGCTCCGCCCGATGCAATTTTTGCAGTGAACGACGGTGTCGCCATCGGTGCCATGTATGTTATAAAAGAGGCCGGATTGGTAATTCCCGATCAGATTTCAGTCATTGGGTTTGATGACGATCCTCATTCCTTTTATTTCAGGCCTTCCCTGTCTACAGTATGGCAACCCACCTATGAACTGGGAATGTTATCCGCCCGGATCCTGATGAAAAGAGTGAATTCAAACAACGATATTTCAAAAATACGGGTGGAAAAACTCTTCCCGGAACTTATTGTCAGGGGTTCTTCCAGATAAGTTGCCGTCAGCACCGGAAGATGATTCCCGGTTACCCCCGCGCGTTAATATAAATACTATTTACTCTTTAATACCAGTGTTTCTGAAAAATATTTTGTGTGTTTATGCAAACCTTTGCATAAACATTTTCCTTTTATTGTTTGGATTGAATATAAATAATGGCTTAACTTCGACATCGGATTCAGTTCTAACTTATTGGTTTTCAAATTATGTTGGTTTCAACAAAGGAGATGTTCAGGAGTTGCTACGGACGGTACGGGATTGCTGCAGTAAATGTATGGTGCATGGAACAAATACACGGTTTGTTCAGTGCTGCACAGATTGCCAATGCCCCCTTTATCGTTCAGACAACCCCGGTAGCCCGGAATTACGCCAATCCCAACATGTTGCTGGCAATGATTTCTGCGGCATCGAAGATTTATCCTGATACTGTTTTCAGTGTTCATCTCGACCATGGAAACCTGGAACATGCCCTTGATTGCATCAAAATGGGCGGATACAATTCTGTGATGATCGATGGTTCGCACGAAACGTTCGAAAAAAATGTATCGCTCACAAAAGAGGTAGTAAGAAATGCCCATCCGAAAAATATTCACGTAGAGGCAGAGCTTGGAGTATTAAGCGGAGTGGAGGATGATCTTACAGTTGATGAAAAACATAAAAAATATACCCAGCCTCCGGAAGTGGAGGAATTTGTGCGACAGACCGGTTGCGATAGCCTCGCCGTTGCGGTGGGGACAAGTCATGGGGCATATAAATTCTCAGGAGAGCAGGGTTTGCAGTTTGATATTCTGAAAGATATCCAGAAGCGTTTGCCCGGATTTCCCCTGGTATTGCACGGTGGTTCAGCCATTAACCCGGATGAAATAGAGCGGATTAATGCGGCAGGCGGTCAGCTGGGTATCGATGCGCGCGGTGTCTCAGCCG
>CAYMXK010000540.1:0-2978 GCA_964393915.1 uncultured Prolixibacteraceae bacterium | reverse complement strand
TGATTGGGTGGACAACCTGAAGTTTCGCCTCTCCTATGGTTCCAACGGGAACCGCACCGTTGGGCGCTATCAGACACTGGCCAAAATGAGTTCTACGGATGCCTATTTATACGGTGACGGAGGTCCTGCGGAGAAAGGGTTGTTCCTCAATGCCATGGCCAACGATAACCTGAAATGGGAAACGACCAATTCGTTTAATATGGGCTTGGAGATCAACGTATTGAACAACAGACTCTTCAGCAATCTTGAGTATTACCGGTCGAATACGTTTGATTTGCTTTATAACATAAATATTCCTGTCATCAACAACAATATCAGTTCATTACCGACAAATATCGGGAAACTGGCCAACCGTGGTTTTGAACTGACAATCACCGGGGTGCCTGTACAGAAAAGAGATTTCGGCTGGGATATCACGGCAAACTTCTCAATAAACCGGAACGAGGTTGTCAGTATCCTCGGCCTTGACAACGATGGTGACGGTAAGGAAGACGACCTCGTGGCCAGTAAGATATTTATTGGTCATCCTTATGGTGTAGCATATGATTTTGAGCAGATCGGTATGTGGCAGATAGCCGACCATCAGGCAGGAATTATCCCGCTGGGCTTCTCCTATGGAACCTATAAAGTGCGCGATATCAGCGGACCTGACGGAGAGCCCGACGGCGCCTATTCCGCTGCTTACGACCGTACAATTCTGGGATATACCGACCCATCGTACCGTTTCAGTATCGAAAACGTTTTGCGATACCAGAACTGGGAACTGAAGGCCTTTGTCAATTCCATCCAGGGCGGGAAGGATTATTATTATGCACAACCAGGTAGTGGGCTTTCGAATCCCGACAATATTTATCAGAACAATAGCTTCAAATGGGATTACTGGACTCCGGAAAATCCAAATGCACGTTACAGGCAGCCGGGATATTTTACAGCCGCACTGGGCAATTCCTATTCGCCCTATATACAGCGAAGTTTCGTGCGGTTGCAGAACCTGACGCTATCCTACCGGTTACCAGCCACACTTTTGAAAAAAGCCGGTGTCAATAATTTCAAGATATATGCAACTGGAACGAATCTGTTTACAATAACAGACTGGGATGGATGGGATCCTGAAACAAGTACTGGATTAGGTGGTGATTACCCGCTTTTGAGAACTTATTCTTTAGGTATTAACTTTGATTTTTAAACACGAACAGATATGAAAATAATAATCAAAATAACCGGGATATTGGCGATGGCAATGTTGTTTGTCCTCGTTTCCTGCGATGAAAATGAGTTTCTGAAAGAAGAACCGCTGGCGATTTATGCGGCGGATAATTCATTGGCGACAACCTCTGATTTCCAGGCAGCAGTCAATATGTTGTACAGAAGGCCACAGGATATATTTATTTATTCCACTCACGACGGCTTTTTTTCCCTCTATCATGGCACCGACCTGGGATATTGCACGGCTGCCTTCGACAGGCTGAATACCTACAAGGCCACCATGGTCCCTGAGAATGGATTGTTGTCTCATCTATGGAACAACTCTTTCTATATGGTTAACCAGGCAAATCTGATTTTAACCCGCCTGGAAGCTGCCACTATTCCGGCAGCCGACAAAAATGTCCTGCGTGGCGAAGCGCTGTTTTTCCGGGCATTCGCCTACCGTATCCTTGCCAACCTGTTTGGCGGAGTACCATTGATTACCGAAGAAATCACAGCTCCCCGCCGTGATTTTGTCCGGGCAAGCCGCGTAGAAATCTATACACAGTCAAAAACCGATTTAGTGGAAGCCGTCTCGTTGCTGGCCAATATTGATGCCGTGAAGGACGGTAAAATTTCCAAACAAATGGCGCAACACCTGCTGTCGGAGATTTACATTGCGCTGGGCGAATACGATAACGCCATCACTGCGGCTACGGCGGTGATCACTTTTCCGGGATTGAAACTGATGACAGAACGCTTCGGCACTAAACTCAATCAGCCCGGTGACGTCTATTCTGATTTATTCAAAACAGGAAACCAGAACAGGGGTTCGGGAAATCTCGAGTCACTCTGGGTATCGCAATATGATTACCTGAATCCTGCGAGTTTAAGGAATGATATGTGGTCATGGAAATTTAATCCTTTTTACCAGAATATATCTGTCACAGCTGAAGGGAAAACGACTACGGCATTCGTTGGCATCACAAGTGAAAAAGGAGGCAGGGGCGTTGCATGGATGCATCCTACTGACCATGTGATCTCAGGAATCTGGGTAAACGACGCGAACGACATGAGGATATCGGAACACAATATCGTCCGTGATTTTAAGATTGATAACCCGGCTTCGCCTGCTTTCGGTAAATGGTTTGTGGCCGACGGCTACTCAGGGAATGCAACAGCCCGGCAATGGTTTCCGTTCGTAATGATGAAAGTAACAGGCGACATACCAGAGGATTTCTGGCAGAGGGATGCAAGTGGAAATCCACGTTTGACAGCATTCGGTGAGCATCTTGTGACAAATAACGGAAACAGTACATTCCGCGATATGTACATGTTCCGCCTGGCAGAAACCTATCTGCTGCGTGCTGAGGCACATCTCGGCAAAAACAACAAGGTGGCTGCCGCTGCCGATATCAATGCGATCAGGGCACGTGCAAATGCAATACCGGCAACTTCTGCCGAAGTTGACATTGATTATCTGCTGGACGAGCGGCTGCGGGAACTCTATTACGAAGAGCCACGCATGCTTACACTCTGCCGGATGGGCAAACTGGCAGATCGCAACAGAAAATACAATGTTTCTTATACCGATGTAACCGGAACCTATGAAACTGCAGGTACATCAATTGAGGATTACCATAACCTGTGGCCCATCCCGTTTTCCGAAATTGAAAGAAACATTGATGCAGTTCTTGAACAAAATCCAGGATATAATTAACCTGTAACAGGTTTAGGACAGGGATAACTGAATACTTAAAGCAAAAAATTCGGGCAGGAATAATTTGTTTCTG
>CAYMXK010000539.1:0-2987 GCA_964393915.1 uncultured Prolixibacteraceae bacterium | reverse complement strand
TACATGACAATGCAGCCCTCGATGCAGCTCTTTCTGGAAATGCCCGGGTCTTGCCGGTTTTTATTTTTGATTTTGATATTCTAAGCAAACTGCATTCAAAAAGAGATGCCCGTGTATTGTTTATTCACAGAGAACTTTCCGAAATTAAACTAAAGTTGGAAAAAGCGGGTTCCTCCCTGCTTGTTTTCACTGGCAAGCCTGTGGATGCTTTCAGGTATTTTACGGAAAAGTACGGATGGATTTCCACAGTTTATACCAACAGGGATTATGAGCCCTATGCCCTGCAACGTGACCATGAAGTTGAAGCTTTTCTCTCCTCCAGGGGTATCCGGATGGTGTCTTTTAAAGATCATGTGATTTTTGAAAAGGATGAAGTGCTCAAGGCCGATGGCACTCCATATACTGTGTTTACACCCTACAGCCGGAAATGGAAAGACCTTCTTGCGGAGAAACAGATTGAAACATACCCCTCAGAAAATAAACTGCGCAACCTGCTTGCTCTGGAACCACAACCCTTTCCATCAATGGAGGATTTGGGATTTGAACCGTTCGAACAGACATTTCCTGAGAAGGAGGTCGATAACGGTTTGCTTTCCCGGTATGACCGGCAGCGCGATCTGCCTGCGTTGAAGGGGACATCCCGTCTTGGCGTACATCTGCGTTTCGGAACCATCAGCATAAGGGAACTTACCATGCAGGCCCTGGAGCAAAGCGAAGTCTTTCTGAACGAACTCATCTGGCGCAATTTTTTTATTCAGATCCTGGCCCATTTCCCATATGTAACTGACGGCCCTTTCAAAAAACAATATGCATTTATTCCCTGGCGCAAAAATGAAGCGGAATTTGATAAGTGGTGTAGGGGCCAGACAGGCTATCCTTTGGTGGATGCCGGCATGCGCGAACTCAACAATACCGGGTTTATGCATAACCGCGTTCGCATGGTCACGGCCGGTTTCCTCACCAAACACCTGTTGATCGACTGGCGCTGGGGCGAGGCTTACTTCGCGGAGAAACTTCTCGATTTTGAACTTGCAAGCAACAATGGCAACTGGCAATGGGCTGCCGGGACGGGGTGTGATGCTGCTCCCTATTTCAGGGTATTCAATCCCGTTACCCAGCAGGTAAAATTCGACCCCGATGGAAATTATATTCGCAAATGGGTCCCCGAAGCCGGAACATTAGCCTATGCACCGCCAATGGTTGAACACCGGATGGCACGCGAAAGGGCAGTTGAAACCTATAAGAAGGCTCTGGCAGAAACCCGTTAGGGACGAAATCCTGCTTTTAAGCTGTTTTTTAGTTTTACCGCTTCTTCAATATCCTAACAGGCTGATAGTCTTCTCTCTGATCATAAAAGCCATAAATAGTTGTCCATAATTCGGCGAATGGCTACCCCGAAAAATACCTATATGTAGGGATTTTTTGTGACAGTTTGCCGGTATATTTTTGCCCTTATTAAATTTTAATACAATAAGTGGCTTTATGAGAACTATTTCATTCTTTTTGGTTATCCTCTTTCTTTCCTATATTTCACATTCCCAAACCGTGGAAGATCCATCAGGGAAGTATGAAAATATGGCTGAAAAATTACTGTCCACCGATGGGAAGATTACCATTGGTGGATATGCCCAGATCGATTATAATCAACCTTTTTCATCTGACCGCAGGTACAATGGTATTTTGGATGTACACCGTCTGGTGATGCTTTTTGGATACAATTTCAATTCCCGCACCCAATTCATTACCGAAATTGAATACGAACATATATCTGAAGTTTATATCGAACAGGCCTTTCTTCAGTACAGGATTCTGCCCTGGTTAAACTTTCGCGGAGGGTTGATGCTTATACCGATGGGTATCGTCAATGAATACCATGAACCCCCGACTTACAACGGAGTAGAGCGGCCGGTGATTGACAATGTTATTGCTCCCACTACATGGCGGGAGTTGGGCTTTGGTTTCACAGGGAACTTTTATCAGTCTGATCTCCGGTACCAGCTTTACCTGGTAAACGGGTTTAACGGCTACGATACCAAAGGGGTAGTCACAGGCCGCGGACTCCGGAGCGGGAGGCAGAAAGGTGCAGAATCCTATATCAGCGCTCCCAACCTTTCAGCAAAAGTGGAGTATTATGGCATCCGCGGGCTGAATGTCGGCCTATCCGGATATTTCGGAGATACGCAAAGTAAGCTTTATCACAATCTTGATACCTCAAATCCGGGAGCATTGGCAAGGGCTGATTCCTCTGTAGTTGGCATCTCCATGCTGGGCGCTGACGCGCGATATTCCATCAAAGGATTACAGCTCAGAGGGCAGTATTATTATACGAGCCTGAGCAATACCCTGGAATACAATAAATTTACCAGGACATCAGGCACACCCAATGATGTGGCCAAATCCATGATGGGATATTATGTGGAGGCAGCTTATAACCTGTTTCAGACAGTAGAGTCGGTTAGAACTGAACTCATCCCGTTTGTTCGTTATGAGGAGTATAACACCCACCACAAAGTAGATGCCGGTACGTCAGCAAAGGCTGCCTACCACAATAAAGTATGGATTGGCGGACTGGGATGGAAAATAACACCGGGTGCTGTTTTAAAGGCCGATATCCAGTTTCAGAAGAATATGGCAACCGATAATTTTGCCAAAACCTTCAATGCCGGGATTGGTATCATGTTTTAATATTCATCATTATGAAGTTTGTTCTAGCACTTTTAATGTTTAACTGGTTGGTTAACAATGGAATCGACTATAACAACCGCACATTCGTCCGCGAGATTGAGTCTGCATTCAATTCGACACCAGACCAGCTTCAGAAGCTGAATATCCCTTCAAATGAAACTGGAGGTGAATTTGCCGGGCAGTTTTTTATGATTGAAAATAGCAACAACAAGGGATATGCCTATGTAGGCCGCGTGGCCACCTGTCGTGGGGGTGGCTGTTCCCATGGTCAGGCCCTGGCGGATGCCGCCACCGCGCGCGGC
>CAYMXK010000538.1:0-2995 GCA_964393915.1 uncultured Prolixibacteraceae bacterium | reverse complement strand
CAAGGAAATGGCGCATTATTTGGGCGGCACTGTCCTCCTCCCTACTTATCGATGGAGTCGATATCAAATTTTTTAGCAGATCAATATATTCCTGCATGATGTAATAATATTTTCCTTACAAAGAAAGTTCTTTTAGTGAAAACAAATACATTGCATCAAAATTCTATTTAATCACCGAAGAAAATTCCTTTGTAAAAGAAATAAAATCACGAGGTTATTCAGCTAATTAATGGTTACAGGTAGAGCTAGTAGAGATTGATATGACAATCCGAGCAAAGCCTGGTCTTCCATGCATCTCCAATGTCTTCGGGATGATGAAACTCCAGCGATTCACCGCCAAAGGCATACTCCATCTGTCCGGGAATTCCCTGCGCCACAATTTCATGGCAGAGGTTACAATCCCTTGAAATTACCCTGCCTGTCGAAGAGGTGTGGCGGTCATTATGACAGCGATAACAACCCTGGGTTTCAAGGTGTCCGAGGTGATTCGGGTAAACACTCCATTTAACCTTCATATAAGGAAAGAAATTGCGGCTATAACCTTCTTTTACCTGGGCAATTGCCTGAGCTAGAAGCTCTTCCTTTTCTTCAAGAACTTCAGGATACATAAGGTCATAATAATCCCTGATCTGAAAATCAATTTGTGCGAAAGCAGAATCCTTCGATTCAAAATCCTGCGCAAGCACCTGCATGATAGCCATTTTAATATCCGGAATTTCACGGGAAATAGAACCTGCTGTTATGTAATCATCAATAAAATTCTGCGGAGGAAGGTAATTGTGAGACGGCCTGTTGTGGCAATCAATACAGTCCATCGTTTTGGCCGTGGCAGCATCCCAGTCTTTATCTGCATTATCGCTGTTGGAGTCAAGGTAAGTATGGACTTCCCCGGTCTTAAGATTAGTGTACCTGACCCATGGAATAGTCTCCAGATCAGCGGAATCAGCAATATATTCAATCTTTATATCCGGATTAATATGCCAGTGAATACCTTCCTGTAAACCAAAGGCATTGTAGGTTGCGCTGGTCTTCATAAGCATCTGAATGTCCCATTCAGTTGTTTCCTCATTGGCCAGGTAGGAACGCTTCATTTTAACCTTCCGGTCATAAAATTTCTGAGGCCAGTGACACTCTTCGCAGGTTTCCCTTGCCGGCCGCAGATTATGTATAGGTGTGGCAATGGGTTGTGCATACTTTTTGAAGATAACCGAATACACCTGGTAAAGTCCGGACATTTTGCTCTTTACATACCAGTCGGCACCGCTACCCACATGACATTCAACACACTTTACCCGTTCGTGGGATGACTGGTGGTAGGCGACATACTCAGGTTCCATGACTTTGTGACAAAGGGTACCACAGAACTCAACAGATTCAGTGTAATGGAAGGCTTCATAACTACCAATAGCAGAAAGCAGGAAAAAGAATACCGTCCCGGTAATAAAAATCAATGCTGCATTTCTAACCCCTCTGTCATTGAAATCAATCAGTGGCCACTCCCTTTGTTCATCTTCAGGAACAATTTTTTTCTTTTTCCTGCGCTGGAACAACATGCCAACAGGAATGAGGATCAGGCCAAAAACCAGAAATACAGGCAGGATGATATAAATAAATATTCCGAGATAAGAACTGCCAACATCGAACACCATGTTCATAACAAAAAGGAACACTATAATGAAAAGGCTGAAAATAGCCAGGGAAGCACCTGCAAGTGATGTCCAGTTTCTTAATGACTGTGGTAGTTTCATAATAAAAAGTATTTACAATTGTAAGTAAAAAAAAGCATCATTGGGGGTGATGCTTTATAAAATGTCTATTTGATAGTATTATTTTTTTTTGTCTACTCAATACTAATGATTCAACTCATGCCATCCGTTGATTATGCTTTTAAAATTTTCGAGGGGACTTTTGCCGATAGAGGCAGCATATACGTGTACAATAAGAAAAAGAGTAACCAAAAATCCCAAAATAGCATGAAAAATGGCGGTCAGGAATACTCCGTTGACCGAATAAATTTCTTCTATAATAATCTCAGGATATAACAAACCGAACCCGGATGCAATAATCAATGGAAAAACTAAATACATCATGAAGAAATAGGAATATTTCTGTAATGGATTGAATTTTCTCTTTTCATTGAGAGGAAAAGGATAAGGTTCACCTTTGAACATTCCGAAGGCATAATACATAGCCTGTTTAATTATTCTCTTATACCAGCCTTTAATCTTTAGAACGTAAAACCTTGAATTATTAAAAATAATATTCCCTGCCAGAAATACCAGATAGTTTATTGAAACAAGTACTCCAACAAAATTATGCCACTTTACAATCAGGGAAAAACCCACTCCGGATCCATGTATTCCCCAATGCATTAGAAATCCTGTAACTATCAGAATAACGATGCATAAAGCATTTATTAAGTGCCAGACGCGCAACCAAACAGGATAGAAATATATTTTTGATTCAGACATATGGATCTATTTTTTGTGGATGATTCTAAAGGTAATATGCACAGATATACCCACAAAGACTAACAACAGGATAGCTATACTTAAGTATTTAAATAAGGGAATCTGGTTGGCTCCTATTATATAGGCCTGGTTTGACTGAAAGGAAGAAAACAACCCAGCTTCCTGCCGGGCCTGAATATTTTCATATCTGTAAAGTGTAGCCCTGAGCATTGAATTTGCTGAATGGCATTCATTACAATTTTTAACCGCCTGCTCCTTGGGCAGAATATTGTGTGCGATCATCAGATCTTCATCAAAAGCCGTATGACAATCGATGCACCTGACGCTTCTCCAGTGAAGTTCATGGTTTGGCAGCCATGAATGCACATCATTGATAAGGGGGAAATCTTCAGTTCCAGCAAGATTAAACCTTGCAGAATTGGAATGGCACGATAAACACATCTGGTTATCGGCATATACAATATCGCTTACATTGGAGCTGGTTCGGGCTGCTGTGCGGTAATAATGCTGGTTATGGCATTTAC